>CAZTFN010000010.1:0-29320 GCA_964612905.1 uncultured Flavobacterium sp.
TCGTAGATTTTTTCTTTCTGAGCTTTTTCATTCGTGACCATTCGAAAAACGTAGTTTCCATTTTCTTCGTTCTTTACCAATTGAACCGATTTGCCTCTACCATCAGCAAACTCGGAACTTATGAGGTAGTTTCCTAGTTTATTAACTTCATCTTTTGTGATTTCTCCTTTGTAAAACACTTCTGTACCATTGAATACTTCTTTATCTCCATAACCACTGCAGGAAGCAAGAAGAACAATAGATACTAAAATGAGTGCGCGTTGTATGATTGTTTTCATTGTAAAAAAATTATGATGTAAAACTCTACAATGAAAAAGCGGTATTCAATACGTCAAATGGCGTATTTTAAAATGAAATATGTGGAAATTGTTGTTGAACCTCTTGAATATCTATGGATACTTTTTTGAGAAACTTCTGATGTTCTTCAGAATTTGGATTGAAAGGTTTGTGCTGCAATCTTTTTTGAATAGAGCCTACCTGCTTCATCGTTCTCTCAGCAGTTTCTGAAATCCAACTTTCACTAAATTTCTCCCAGATGTACCGAATAGCAGTTACATTCGGATGCATCATATCTTCTGCATAAAAACGATAGTCTCGTAATTCATCCATCATGATTTCGTAGCTAGGGAAATAAAAAAGTCTTTTCCTAAGATCAACTACTTGATGAATTGCCGAAATCAAATGGGCCTTGCTTTGTTGATTCTGTACAAAGCCATCCTTTAAATGCCGAACAGGTGAAACGGTAAAAATGAAATTTACTTTTGGATTCACATCTCGAATCAAAGCAATCACGGCCTCTAAACTTGAAGCGATTTCTTCTGGTGGAAGCAGTTCTTTTAGAAATTTTTTCTGAGGAACTTTATGACAATTGGCAACAATAACATCTGACTCAATATGTCTATAGACCCAAGCAGTTCCTAAAGTAATCACAATGTGAGTTGACTCCTGAATATGTTCTTTTGTGCTCTCAACGGCTTGGTTCAGGTTCTTCAAAATTTCTTCTTTCGAAGCGTTGCTCAATTGCGAATGTGCATCAAAAGAATGATATCGCTCATTGAGTAAAAAGACATCATTCTCTATAAACTCTTTATCATTGATCGCATGTGTAACAATACTTTCAATGGCTTTGGGATGAAAGAGAATCCCAAATGGATTTTGTTTCGATTGAAACTTGAAATATTCCAACTGGTTACCAATATTCTCCGAAAAACAAGAACCCAATAAGAATAACTTAGAGTTGTAATCAATGGGATGCCTTGATTCTTTTAAGAGTGGTATGTGGGTTTGAAGATTCATTTTGGTTCTAATATTGAAAGGATCACTTAAAGTGATCCTTTCAATATGTTAGATATAGTTTTTCGCTTGATTCAATGCTTCAGATATTCCATCAGGATTCTTTCCTCCTGCAGTTGCAAAGAAAGGTTGTCCACCTCCGCCTCCTTGAATAAACTTTCCAAGTTCTCGTACAATCTTGCCAGCATTTAAAGCGTCGGAGACAATTCCTTTTGAGATATAGCAAGTAAGGATCGCTTTGCCTTTTACATTCGCTCCAAAAAGCAAGAATAGATTGTCAAACTCATTCCCTAATTCAAAGGCTAGATTCTTGATTCCGCCAGCATCCAAATCAACTTGAGTTGCTAAAAACTGAATTCCATTAATCTCTTCTAATTGACTCTTTAAATCACCTTTTAAGTTCTTTGCTTTGTCTTTCAACAACTGTTCGATCTGCTTTTTCAACGAAGCATTTTCATCTTGTAATGATTTCAATGCTTTTACAGGTTCTTTGGTATTGTTCAAAAGATCTTTCATTTCAAAGAACTTTCGATTGTTGTCAAAGTAAAAGTCTTTTACAGCATCGGTTGTGATGGCCTCAATTCTTCGGATTCCAGCGGCAACTGCTCCTTCTGATTTGATCTTGAAGTGCCATAAATCACCAGTATTTTGGACATGCGTTCCTCCGCACAATTCAATAGATTGTCCAAATCGGATGGAACGAACCGAGTCACCATATTTCTCACCAAACAAACTCATCGCTCCTTCTGCAATGGCTTCTTCTTTTGGGATGTTTCGTTTTTCTTCTAGAGGAAGTTTTCCTTCAATTCTAGCATTCACAAAGTTCTCTACATCTCGTAATTGTTCAACGGTCATTTTCGAAAAATGAGAAAAGTCGAAACGCAAATACTTTGAATGCACCGCACTACCTTTTTGTTCTACATGTGTTCCTAAAACTTCACGTAAGGCTTGGTGCAACAAGTGTGTTGCTGTATGATTTGCTGAGGTTCTTCCGCGTTGTTTTTCGTCCACAGCAGCAGTGAAATTCCCTTGCAAATGATCTGGCAATTCTTTTGTAAAGTGAATGATTACATTGTTCTCTTTCTTGGTGTCTAGGATATACGTAACGTCACCATTGGCATCTTCCAAATATCCTTTGTCTCCAACCTGACCACCACCTTCAGGATAGAAAGGTGTCATGTTGAAAACGAGCTGATACATCTCACCATCTTTCTTGGAAGAAACTTTTCTATATCGCGTAATTTTTACTTTTGCTCGTAAAGTGTCATATCCTACGAATTCTTCGTCAGCATCATCACGCAAGACGGTCCAGTCATCTGTAGAACTTTCACTAGCAGAACGCGAACGTTCTTTTTGCTTTGCCATTTCCTTTTGGAAACCTTCATCGTCCATGTTCAACCCTTTTTCACGAAGGATCAATGAAGTTAAATCAGGAGGGAATCCATAAGTATCGTATAGTTCAAATGATTTTTGACCAGATAGTGTTTCCGATTTCATATTGGACGTCATCTGATTCAATAAAACCAATCCTTGATCCAAGGTTCTCAAGAAAGAAGCTTCTTCCTCTCGAATCACGTTTTCAATCAACTGCTTTTGTGCTTTGATTTCAGGGAAGGCCTTCCCCATTTTCTTGGAAAGAATGGAAACCAATCGGTAGATGAAAGGTTCTTTTTTGTCTAAGAAAGTAAACCCATATCGAACAGCTCTTCGTAAAATTCTACGAATTACATATCCAGCTCCGTTATTACTTGGCAATTGTCCATCAGCAATGGAAAAAGCAACAGCTCTCACGTGATCAGAGATTACACGAATAGCGATGTCAACCTTTTCGTCTTTTCCGTAGTTCGAATTGGTGATCACTTCAATCTCTTTGATCAGTGGAGTAAATACGTCGGTATCGTAATTGGAGGTCACGCCTTGCAATACCATACACAAACGTTCAAAGCCCATTCCTGTATCAATATGTTTTGCAGGTAAATCTTCCAAAGAACCATTTGCCTTTCTATTGTATTGCATGAAGACCAAGTTCCAGATTTCAACTACCTGCGGGTGATCCATATTCACCAAACTCTTCCCGTCTACTTTGGCTTTCTCTTCATCAGAGCGAATATCTACATGAATTTCGGAACAGGGACCACAAGGACCTTGTTCTCCCATTTCCCAGAAGTTGTCTTTTTTGTTTCCCATTAAGATGCGATCTTCAGGAATGATTTCCTTCCAGAAATCGTATGCTTCTTGATCCATTGGAAGGTTATCGGCATCTGTACTTCCCTCAAAAACGGTTACATAGAGAATGTCTTTTGGAATCCCGTATTCTTTGGTTAACAATTCCCATCCCCAAGCAATGGCTTCCTTTTTAAAGTAATCACCAAAGCTCCAGTTTCCAAGCATCTCAAACATCGTGTGGTGATAGGTGTCGTAACCTACTTCCTCCAAATCGTTGTGCTTTCCAGAAACTCGCAAACATTTTTGCGTATCTGCAATACGATTGCTTTTAGGAACACTGTTTCCCAAGAAATATTCTTTGAATGGGGCCATCCCTGAGTTGGTAAACATCAAGGTTGGGTCATCCTTTAAAACCATAGGTGAAGAAGGAACAATCGCATGCGATTTTCCTTTGAAGAAGTCTAAAAATTTAGAACGTATTTCTTGAGATTTCATGAGTCTTTGACTGTTAACTTTCCTTTAAAAAATGCTTCTTAAAAATCACTAATGAAACATTTTGTAAATTTGCATGTTGTAAGCGCAGAGCGATTTATACGAAAAGTCGCTCTACAGCTCACAAAAGTAGCATATTTCAACGTATGGCAAAAGTAAAATATTATTACGACTCAGAGACCTTAAGTTACAGAAGGATCGAGACAAGCAAAGGGTACATTACTCGTTTAATCTTGTTGAGTTCCTTGAGTGTTTTGGTGTTGATGTTTGTTGGTTTTATTGTCTTTAGTCAGTTCTTAAAAACGCCAGATCACATGGCAGTTGAGAGTGAATTGGAAAATTTAAAGTTCAACTATGAAGTTTTGAACAAACGCTTGGATGAAAGCTCTCAAATTTTGTCTCAAATGCAAGAACGTGATAATAATATTTACCGAGCTTATTTTGAAGCGAATCCAATTCCAGAAGAACAGCGAAAGGCTGGTTTTGGTGGTGTGAACCGATACAAATATTTAGAGGGGTTTGACAACTCTGAATTGGTGATCAGCGCAACCAAGAAGTTAGATATTCTTTCAAAGCAAATTGTGGTCCAGTCCAAATCCTTGGATGAGATTGTAGATTTGGCAAAGGAAAAAGAAGAAATGTTAGCGTCTATTCCCGCGATCATGCCGATAAAAAAAGAAGATCTTTCATACATCGCTTCGGGATTCAAGTGGAGAATGCATCCTATTTTAAAAATTCGAAAATTCCATAAAGGAATGGATTTCAAAGCGCCTGTAGGAACACCTATTTATGCCTCAGGAAATGGAACTGTATCCTTAGCAAGAAGAAGCGCCACCTTTGGAAAGGTAGTCTACATAGATCATGGTTTTGGGTTTAGAACGGTGTACGCTCACATGAGTAAAATTGCCACCAGAAAAGGAAGAAAAGTGAAACGTGGTGACTTAATAGGCTACGTTGGAAATACAGGAAGATCTGTAGCAGCTCATTTACATTATGAAGTACACAAAAATGGACGTGCTGTAAATCCCATCAACTATTACTATGGAGATCTGACCCCAGAAGAATTCTTAGCAATGCAGATTGCAGCTGAAAAAGAAGGTCAGTCTTTCGATTAATGTTTTGCTATGCATATTGATCTACCTGAAAAAAGATACTACAAAATTGGAGAAGTGGCCAAAGCGTTCTCCGTCAATACTTCTTTAATTCGCTTTTGGGAAAAGGAATTTGATATTATCAAACCCAAGAAAAACAAGAAAGGCAATCGCCTGTTTACTCCTGATGATATTGCCAATTTCAAATTGATCTACAACCTCGTGAAAGAGCGAGGATTCACACTGGATGGAGCTAAACAAAAACTCAAGGAAAACCCAGAAGGCGTGGTGAATAATCATGAAATTATTAGTAGATTAGAGGCAGTAAAAGCCGAACTCAACAAGATTAAAGATCAACTTTAAATAAATTTATTTTATGCCACAGAAGTATGTAGATGTAGATACATTGAAATACATGCTTTATGATGTGCACAATCTCGAGGGTTTACTCAATAGAGAACGTTTCCAAGACCATGATAAAGAGTCTTTGGATATGTTTTTAGAGTCAGTAAAAGACTTTGCTGATAGAGAGTTGTTCCCGTATTTCAAAGAGATGGATGAAAATCCTGCCTATCATAAAGATGGAAAAGTATTTGTACACGAACAAGTAAAGAAAATGATGTATCAAGGAGGAGAATTGGGATTGATCTCAGCTCCTTTTGATTATGAAGTAGGAGGACTTCAAATTCCATTAATGACGCAAACAGCAGCTTTCTATATTTTAGATGCTGCAAACAACCACTTGCCTGGATATGCTGCGCTTACACAAGGTGCTGCAGAACTCATCATTCATTTTGCCAATAAAGAACTCAATGAAACCTATGTTCCCAATATGCTTTCAGGGGTTTGGGGAGGAACCATGTGTTTGACAGAACCTCAAGCTGGAAGCTCACTGTCTGATATCGTGACCAAAGCCACTCCCACAGAGGATGGTTATTATAAAATTTCTGGACAAAAGATTTTTATTTCAGGTGGAGACAACAACTTTACTGAGAATGTGGTGCATCTGGTCTTAGCCAGAATTGAAGGAGCACCGAAAGGAACCAAAGGAATTTCATTGTTTGTGGTTCCAAAGAATCGTCCAAAGGAAGATGGTACACTCGAATCGAATGATGTAACTACGGTTGCCGATTTTCAAAAATTAGGTCAAAAAGGATATTGTACCACACACTTAGGTTTTGGAGATCAAGAAGATTGTCGTGGTTGGCTGGTTGGTGAACCTCACAAGGGATTGAGTTATATGTTCTTGATGATGAATGCAGCGCGAATTGCTGTGGGAAGAGGAGCCTCGGCTATTGCAAGTGCTGCTTACTATGCATCTCTAGAATATGCCAACGAACGTCCACAGGGAAGAAAACTATCCAGTGATGGAAAGAAAAATCCAGACGAGCAACAAACACTCATCATCAATCACCCGGATGTTCGTCGAATGCTCTTACAGCAAAAATCCATTGTAGAAGGAACCATGAGCTTGGTCATGTTAGCAGCCAAGTATTACGATCTCATTGAAACAGCGGAGAGTCCAGAGGAAAAAGAGAAGTATCACTTACTGTTGGAAATGATTATTCCTATTGTAAAAACCCACCCATCAGAAGCCGGATTGCAAGCCGTAAATTCTGGTGTGAATGTATTGGGAGGCTATGGATTCTGCGAAGATTATATCCTACAACAATACTATAGAGACATTCGAATTTTTTCCATCTACGAAGGAACCACAGGAATTCAATCCCAAGACTTGTTAGGAAGAAAAGTTCCGATGAAAAATGGGAAAGCGCTGGAGTTACTTTCTGCCGAAGTCATGAAGTCCATTCAAACTGCTTCACAAATTGAGAGCTTGCAAGGATATGCACAAGCCTTAGGTGGAAAGCTACAACTTACTCAGAAAGTATTGGGTCATTTAATGCCTCATGCTATGAAAGGCGATTACGAACGATTCTTGGCGGATGCTTCTGTCTTTATGGAATTCTTTAGCATCGTACTGATGTCTTGGACATGGCTAGAACTCGGAATTAATGCAACACAAGCGTTGGAAGGCGAAGGTGAATATTCCGATGAATTCTACCAGAGTAAGTTGCACACGATGAAATACTATTTCACCTACGAATTACCAAAAACAAGTGGATTGGCCGAGATTTTATTGAATTCAGAAACCATTACCATCAAAAAAGATTCAGAACCTATTATTTAATGAGTATACAACAACAATTTGATTTAGAAGGCAAAGTCGCCATCATCACAGGATCAAGTAAAGGTATTGGAAAAGCCATGGCCAAAGGCTTGGCAGAAAAAGGGGCACAGGTTGTGGTTAGTAGTCGAAGTCAGGAAGCTTGTGACGAAGTGGTCAAAGAGTTCACCGAAGCAGGATTAAAAGCGATTGGAATTGCCTGTCACATCGGGAAAGAAGAACAACGCAAAAACCTAGTAGATAAAACGGTAGAAGCTTTTGGACGTATTGACGTACTGATTAACAATGCTGCCATCAATCCAGTTTATGGACCTATTGAAGATGTAGATCCATCGATTTTCGACAAGATCATGGATGTAAATGTGAAAGCGCCTTGGGCGTTGTCCAATTTGGTCTTACCGCATATGCAGGCGAATAAGAACGGAAGTATCATCAATATTGCTTCCGTAGAAGCCTTGACACCAGGATTTGGACTGGGATTGTACAGCACAAGTAAAGCTGCTTTGTTGATGCTAACCAAAAATCAAGCAAAAGAATGGGGACAGCATGGAGTTCGCGCCAATGCGATTTGCCCAGGATTGATCAAAACTAAGTTCAGTGCAGCCTTATGGACCAATGAAAAATTATTGAATAAGCTAGAAAGATCCATTCCAAGCGGACGCATGGGGCAACCCGAAGAAATGGTTGGGTTGGCATGTTTGTTGGCTTCGGATGCAGGAGGTTATATGACGGGTGGCGTGTATACTGCCGATGGAGGTTATATGATCGCTGGATAACAATGAACAATTATCATTTAACAGTGATCTTTTTTGATTAAATCATTGATTACTGATCACTGATAATTGTAAAAAAATGAATTTCAGAAAAGCAACAGAACATGACTTGTCTGCGATCGTTGAGATGATTGCCGATGACAAATTGGGAATGACGCGAGAGAATTTTCAAGTGCCGTTGCCAAAAGAATATACAGACGCCTTTCAAAGGATTGATGCTGATGAGAATCAAGAACTCATAATAGTTGAAAATAGTGATGGAGAAATCGTTGGAACTTTGCAGTTGTCTTTTTTACAATACTTGACCTATCAAGGAGGAATTCGAGTGCAGATTGAGGCAGTTCGAATCCGTAAAGACCAACGAGGAAAAGGATTGGGAAAGCAACTATTCCAATGGGCAATTGAACGAGCAAAGAAAAAAAAAGCTCATGTCTTGCAATTGACCACAGATAAGAAGAGACCCGAAGCTTTGAGTTTCTATGAAAACCTAGGTTTTGTCGCTTCTCATGAAGGGATGAAGTTGCACTTTGAGAACTAGATACTAACCAAACCAAGATAAAATGACACACCAAACAGCCTGCATCTTGTGCAATATGAATTGTGGCATCTTGATCGAACAAGATGAAAACGGTCAATATGGAAAAATCATTGGCGACAAGGAACATCCTGTCTCAGAAGGTTATTTGTGTCAGAAAGCAACTCGACTCAATTATTATCAAAATCAAGTCCGATTAACCAGTCCGCTTAAAAAGCAAGAAGACGGAACTTTCGAAGAAATCTCTTGGGATCAAGCGATCAAAGAGATTGCCGATAAGTTGGTCGCCATTCGAAATGAGCATGGAGGAAAGAGTATTGCCTATGCTGGAGGTGGTGGACAAGGAAATCATCTAGGTGGTGTGTTTGGCTCTGCGTTAAGAACAGCTTGTCAAACGCCCTATATCTATGCGTCTTTAGCACAAGAGAAAACAGGGAATTTTTGGGTGAATGGTCATCTCTTTGGAAGACAAAACACTAACTATTGCGAAGCTGTAGGTGAAGCAGAATATGTTTTAATCATTGGGGCAAACCCTGTGCAATCACATGGAATTCCAAAGGCAAGACCAACCATTAATGAGCTTGCCAAGAATCCAAACAAGACTATGGTGGTGGTAGATGTTCGAAGAACAGAAACCGCAAAAAAAGCCGATCTTTTCTTACAAGTAAAGCCAGGGAAAGATGCCTATTTATTATCAGCAATCTTGGCCTATATCATTCAAAATGGATTGGAAGACAAAGCCTTTATTGCTGAACGCACCGTTGGTTTTGAGCAAATTAAACCTTCATTTGAAAGGATTTCCATCTCTAAGTATGCCGAGATTTGTGGAGTTTCTCAAGAACTCATTGAAGAAGTTGCCAATGGAATTGCTTCCGCAAAAACAGTGGCAGTGCGCTCTGATTTGGGAATCGAGCAAAGCCATAACAGTACACTAAATGCTTATCTCGCGAGACTATTATTCTTAATCACTGGAAACTTTGGGAAGGAAGGAACCAACTGTTTGCATACTTTTTTGTTCCCATTGATTGGTCATTCCAAAGAACCTGAAAATGGAGGGGTTACGACTCAAGTGACCAAAATGAAAGGGATCGGGAAGCTATTTCCACCGAATATTCTTCCCTTGGAAATCGAATCAGACGACCCAAAACGATTGCGTGCTCTGATTGTAGATAGTGCCAATCCAGTAGCCACCTACGCCAATACAACGGCTCAACGAAGAGCCATGGAGAAGTTGGAACTGTCGGTAGTCATAGATGTGGCCATGACTGAAACTGCACAAGCAGCTCAGTATGTCTTACCTGCTCAATCTCAGTATGAGAAGATGGAAGCTACGTTTTTCAACTTAGAATTTCCAAAGAACTTCTTTCACCTGAGACATCCGATCAGTGCTCCACCAGCAAATACGCTAGACGAACCAGAAATTTACCATCGAATTGTGACGGCTATGGGAGAAATTCCTAAGTCGTTTCCCGTCTTAGCAGCCATTGCCAAACTAGATCGAGCGATTCCAAACTTGCGTTTGTTTCCATTAGCTCTGGCAGCAACATTATCGCTCAAACCCAAGTGGAAAAAATATCAATTACTGATCTTAAAAGAAACCTTAGGAAAAGCATTACCCGTGAAGAATGCCAAAGTAGCTGCCTTCATTTGGGCTTCTTGTCACATGTTTGTCAAGAAATATGAAAAGCAAGTCAGAAGATTGGGTTATAAGGAAAAAGGATATGCGCTAGCAGAAGCTTTGTTCAAAGATATTTTGACTAAGAAATCAGGTACACATATCAGCGAACATACTTATGAAGAGAGTTGGGAACTGGTTCGACATAAGGATAAGAAAGTGCATTTAGAAATTCCTGAAATGCTGAAATGGTTGGAGCAACTCCCTGATCAACCCAAACAGAAAGTTGACAAGTATCCATTCAATCTTATTGCTGGCGAACGCAGATCGTATAATTCAAACGCAATTATTAGAGATCCTGCATGGAGAAAGAAAGATGTTGAAGGTGTCTTGAAGATCAATCCAAAAGATGCAGAAGAAAATCAAATAGAAAACGGCGATTGGATTCATTGTCGATCCAAAGCTGGACAAATAAAAATCAAAACCATGATCACAGATGAAGTTCCGCAAGGTTTGTTATCCATGCCCCACGGTTATGGATTCTCCTATCCAGATCATGACGAAGAGACCACAGGATCTATTGTCAATATATTGACATCCACGGAAGACTGTGATCCATTAGCAAAAACCCCTTATCACAAAAATGTACGTGTACAAATAGAAAAAGTACACTAGAAGAATATGAATTTCGAATACACACAAAAATCAAAAGACTTACAAGCTAGACTCAATACGTTTATGGAGGAACATGTAGTTCCTGTGGAAGCTGAGTTCATTGCTTTTCACCACAATCCAAAGAATCGTTGGACGCGATGGTCGAAAACAGAAGAGTTAAAACAAAAAGCCAAAGATGCAGGTCTATGGAACTTGTTCTTACCGAAAGATTATGGCGATTTGAGTCCTGGGTTGACCAATTTGGAATATGCTCCTTTGGCAGAGATCATGGGGAAACGCATTTGGACCTCTGAAATTTTCAATTGTTCCGCACCCGATACTGGAAATATGGAAGTATTGGCAAAGTATGGAAGTGATGCTCAAAAAGAAAAATGGTTAACACCACTCATGAATGGTGACATTCGCTCTGCCTTTTTAATGACTGAGCCTGAAGTAGCTTCTTCTGATGCGACCAATATCGAAACTTCCATTGTTTTAGATGGTGACGAATATGTCATCAATGGAAGAAAATGGTGGTCTAGCGGTGCCATGGATCCGCATTGCAAGGTGGCCATTGTCATGGGGAAAACAGATACTTCAGCACCAAGACATCAGCAGCAAAGTATGGTCTTGGTCCCAATGGACACGCCGGGATTGGAGATCATTCGACCTTTATCAGTGTTAGGATTTTACGATTCGCCAGAAGGTCATGCCGAGATCCAATTGACCAATGTTCGTGTTCCCAAAGAGAACTTGATTTTGGGAGAAGGAAGAGGTTTTGAAATCGCGCAAGGACGCTTAGGCCCAGGTCGAATTCATCATTGTATGCGATTGGTTGGAATGGCACAATATGCCTTAGAATTGATGTCAAAAAGAACGATGGAAAGAGAAGCCTTCGGTAAGAAGTTCTATGACTTCAGTAGCATGCGTCAAGACATTGCAAAATCGCAATGTGAGATCGAACAAGCTCGACTGCTCACACTTTCGGCAGCCGATAAAATGGACAAACTAGGAAACAAGGACGCCAAAGGTTTGATCGCTATGATCAAGATTGTAGCGCCAAATATGGCCATGAATGTGATTGATAGAGCCATTCAAATCTTAGGAGGAAAAGGAGTGGGGCCTGATACTTATTTAGCCCACTATTATGCCATCGCACGAATGCTTCGTTTGGCAGACGGACCCGATGAAGTGCACATGTATCAGTTAGGAAAAAGTTGTATTAAGAAATACGGAAAGATTTAAACATGTCAAATCAACAAGTACGAAAAGGCGAAGAATTGCCCGAAGAAAAACTCAAGGAATTCTTAGTTCAAAAAGAATTGATCAATTCTACAGACAGCGAGTTGTTTGTAAAACAATTTACACATGGCTATTCCAACTTGACTTATTTATTGAATATTGAAGATCGAGAGTTTGTTTTAAGAAAACCACCTGTGGGCGCCATCAAACGTGGACATGATATGAGCCGTGAATTCAAGGTGCAAAGTGGTGTTCAAAAAGGATTCTCAAAAGTGCCTGAGATGTTCGCCTATACCGATGACGAATCGATCATGGGAAGTGAGTTCTATCTGATGGAGAAGGTCAACGGAATCATTCTCAACTACAAAGAAGCCAAAAACAGAAATATCGCTCCTGATCAATATGAGATAATTGCGAGTTCTTGGCTGGATACGTTTACCGAATTGCATCAATTGGATGTTGAAGCTGTTGGACTGTCAGATTTAGGAAGACCTCAAGGGTATGTAGAACGACAAGTGACCAATTGGGGAAAACAATATTTGAAAGCAGCGACCGAAGATGTTGCTGTCGCAAAAATGGTGATGCAATGGATGGAAGAACATCAACCCAAAGAATACGAACATTGCTTGATTCACAACGATTACAAGTATGATAACGTTGTATTCAAAGATGATTCTTGGCAAGAAATCACAGCCGTTCTCGATTGGGAAATGGCAACACTTGGTGATCCTTTGATGGACTTAGGAACTTCCTTAGGCTATTGGACGGTTACCACCGATCACGATTTTGTAAAGCAAGGAATCCCATCTCCTACAGTGTTTGAGGGAAATCCCATTCGAAGTGAAATTGTAGAGATGTACGCTAAGAAATCTGGGAAAGACATTCGGAACATTGTGTTTTATTACGCATTCGGATTGTTTAAGATTGCAGTGATTGCGCAACAGATTTATTACAGATACAATAAAGGACTGACAACCGATCCAAGATTTGCCAATCTAAACAAAGCCTCAGAACTGTGTTGTAATTTGGCGATGCGTGCGATTAAAACGAATAGTATTGATTAGGAGTCGAAATCACCATTTCATTCAAACGTAAATATATTTACCATGAATCTCAACCCAGAAGGATTAGAAATTTTAAAAGGATTTTCAGCAGACGAACCTGTCTTTATGTTGAATTATTTGAACTATAAAGACATCGTTGAAGAAACGGGTAAAACAGGTCAAGAAACCTATAAAGAATATATGGCAGCAGCCATGCCGTTCTTTGCACATGTTGAAGCCGATATCATCTTCAAAGGAAAACCTCAAGCCATGATTTTAGGCCCATCCGATGAAAACATGTGGGATGAGGTATTGATTGTAAAATATGCCAACAAATATGAGTTTTTTAAACTCTCACAAATGAAAGATTATCCGTTTCATATCAGAGCTGCAGCTTTGTCTGATTCAAGATTGATCTTTTGTAAATAAAATGAGAAAGTTCTTTCTAATACTATTACTTGTCATCATCTCCTGTGAATCTTCAGAGAGTAAAATTATTGATTTTGGTTCATTTGAGATTGAAGTTCCAAGGGACTGGAAAGAATTGGAATTCAAAGGAATCGATAGTTATGAGGGGGGAATTATGACTGGAACGAATGATACATTAATATTCGATCTTGGCTATTATTCTAATGATGTTAGCACAAATAGTGGCGAAGTAGTATATGATTCTATATTCGTTTCTGAACTCAGTAAGAACGGGAATCATACATCTACACTAAAATTCAATGAGAAAGTAGACAGTATTTTCGAGTCACTAGATACGGGAAAGTACCGCAGATATAACGTGAAATACGATTCTATCGATTGTTTTCAAGCAAAAATAATTACATCAGAAATCAAAGGTTTTGGTGCTACAGGAATCTACATTGATCAATTAAAAAAAGCAGAGTTTAACAATACTCGTTTTAGTTTTTATGGGAATCGCTTATCGGATTCCGTTCAAAAACAATTTTTAAAAGCGTTGAAAAGCCTTAATTTTAAAGCATATTGTAAATAGAACAAACCATTTAATCATTGACTCATTAAAAATTAATAGATGCAAGTAAAAGACAAAGTAGTCATCGTCACAGGAGCTGGATCAGGAATAGGAAAAGCAACTGCGAAACATTTCGCCAAGTTTGGAGCCAAAGTGGTGGTTTCTGATATCAGTTTAGAAAAAGCCAAGGAAGTTGCGGATGAAATTGTAACAAATTTCGGTGAAGCGCTACCTATAAAAGCAAACGTTGCGAATTATGAAGAAGTAGAAAACCTCATTCAACACACAGTAACGGCCTTTGGTCAATTGGATGTGATTGTCAACAATGCAGGAATTGGTCCAAAGAAGTTGTTGAAAACAGCTGATTACACGCTTGAAGATTGGGATTCTGTGATTGCTGTGAATCAAACAGGAGTTTTTTATTGTATGAAACTTGCCTTACAGCAAATGCTGAAGCAAGGTTTTGGAAACATTGTGAATGTGGCTTCGCTTGCAGGATTGAAAGCATCATTGAACAATCTATCCTATTCAGCAAGTAAGTTTGCAGTAGTCGGTATGACAAAATCGGCAGCCTTGGAATATGCCAAAACAGGCATTCGTATCAATGCTGTATGCCCGGGATATACAGAATCGGCTTTGTTGGATAAATTGCTATCCGCAAGACCAGAAATGGATGCCATGTTAAAAGCGGTCATTCCGATGAAACGCTACGGGGATGCAGTAGAAATTGCAGATGCCATTGTGTGGTTGGCATCCGATCAAACCAAGTTCATGACAGGACAAACCATCACTATTGATGGAGGAACATCATTATAAAATAACAAACATAAAATAAGAACAAATGAAAAAGTGGTCACCAATAATTGTCATTGTAATTCTTTTATTGATCGTCTATGGTTGGGCAAAAGGATTTAATAACACTGCTGTGGAGTATCAAGAGGATGCAAAAACGGCATGGTCTAATGTAGAGAGTGCTTATCAGCGAAGAGCTGACTTGATTGGAAATCTTGTGAATACTGTAAAAGGCGCCGCAGATTTTGAAAAAGAGACTTTAACCAATGTAATCAATGCAAGAGCAAAAGCGACTTCAGTGAATATTGATGCGAATAATTTAACTGCTGCAAGCATGGCACAATATCAACAAGCTCAATCCGGATTGAATGGAGCTTTGTCTCGATTATTGGTTTCAGTTGAGCGCTATCCAGATCTCAAAGCAAATAAGAACTTCTTGGAATTGCAAAGTCAGTTAGAAGGAACAGAAAATCGCATCAACATTGCTCGAGATCGATTCAATGCAGGGGCAAATGTATATAACAAACACATTAAGAAGTTTCCTAACACGATTTTTGCTGGGTTATTTGGTTTCGAAGAAATGGATCGATTTAATGCAAAAGAAGGGAGTGATATAGCTCCAGTAGTTGACTTTTCGGATAAATAATAATCATGACTCGACTTAAAAATTTTCTATCGAAAAAGGAAGAGGAAAAGATTGTGGACGCCATTAGTCAGGCTGAGAAGAATACCTCTGGCGAGATTCGCGTTCATATTGAAGCGCATACCGATGAGGATCATTTTGAGCATGCACTCAAAGTTTTCGAACAACTCGAAATGCACAAAACTGAATTGCGAAATGGCGTGTTGATTTACATTGCGGTGGATGATCATCAGTTCGTGATTTTGGGTGATAAAGGAATTAATGATGTGGTGAGTAATGATTTTTGGGAACGAACCAAAGATGTTATGCAAGATCATTTCAGAAAAGGAAACTTTCAGGAAGGAATTGTTGCAGGGGTCTTACAAGCAGGTGAGGAATTGAAAACACATTTCCCGTATCAAGCCGATGATCAAGACGAATTGTCAAACGAAATTTCCAAAAGCTCATGAAAAAGATCTTCATCACCTTGATATTGGGACTCCTTTGCTTTGGAACTTCCAATGGGCAGTTCAAGATTCCACCCAAGCCTAAGAAGCAGACCAGTGTTTATGATTATGTGGATGTATTAAATCCAAACCTTGAAAAATATTTAGAGAACAAACTCATTCGTTATTCAGATTCTACCTCTACCCAGATCGTAGTTATTACCATTCATTCTACGGATGGAGAAAATATCAATTATCTGGCAGCCAATTGGGGTGAAGAGTGGGGGATTGGTCAAGCAGGAAAAGACAACGGAGTCATTTTATTGATGGCCAAAGGCGATCGGAAAGTAGCCATTAGTACAGGAAGAGGAACGGAAGGGAAACTGACCGATCTCATGAGCAAGCGAATCATTGAATCTCGTATCATTCCTGAGTTTAAAAAGAACAACTATTTCAAAGGACTAGAAGATGGAGTCGATGGAATTTTCGATGTATTAAATGGCGAATTCAAAGAAACCAGAAAAAACAGAAGAGGAAATTCTCTTTCTTCTAAGCTCGATAAAATCATTGATTTTTTACCCTATCTATTTTTGATTATCGCCATTTTCATTTTCCTTATTAAAGGTGGTCGTGGTGGCGGATCAAGCGGCAGAAGACATTATGGTGGCGGAACCTATGGTGGTTTTGGCGGATTCAGTGGAGGGTCTTCATCAGGAGGTAGCTTCGGTGGCGGAGGATTCGGTGGTGGCTTTGGCGGCGGAAGCTTCGGTGGAGGTGGTGCCTCAGGAAGTTGGTAGTCCAGTTAAGAAACGATAACTTTATTTCTAGATAACTATTTTCATGACTCACAGGAAATCACTCTTCGCTATTATTAGCTTCGTACTACTTGTATTTATCAACTGCGAAAACTTTGGTCAATTGGAAGTCAAAGCCAAACTTCCCAAGTTGTTAGAAGAAGTTTCTGGGATTCAGTACGATGCCAACGAAGATGCTTTTTGGATGCTGAACGATAGTGGAAATTCGCCGTCAGTATTCTTAGTGACAGAGGAAGGGAAGATTCTAAGAGAACTCAAGATTGATGCCCGCAACAACGACTGGGAAGACATCACCATGGATGCGGAAGGCAACCTATATATTGGTGATTTTGGGAACAACGAGAACAAGCGAAAGGACTTACGAATTCTCAAGATCAAGAAGAAAGACTTGAAGAGTAAGAAGAAAGTCAAAGTGGAGAAAATCTACTTTTCCTTTCCCGAACAAAAGAAATTCCCACCCAAGAAAAAGTACTATGATGTAGAAGGTTTCTTTGAGTGGGAAGGAAGCTTTTATGTCTTTACGAAGAGTCGCGTAAAGAAGAAAATAGGACGAACTTTTCTCTACCGCGTTCCCAACATTCAGGACTACGTACCCAAAGAAAAATACGGCATCTTTGAAGCAGAACGCATCTCAGATTTCACCACATGTCCAGAAAAATACTGCTGGATCACTGGTGCCGACATCAGCAAGGACGGCAAGAAAGTGGTTTTAGTCAATCACAAATCTACTTGGGTCTTCACCAACTTCAAAGAAGATGATTTCTTTTCAGGCGATGCCAAAGAATTTCCTTTCGGTCATGAGTCGCAGAAAGAGTCTGTGACTTTTAAAAAGGATTCTACTATTTATGTTGCCGATGAAGAGACGAAGCGTGGGGGGAGAACACTTTATCTTTTAAAGCTTCTTTAACAAAGCTTGTAATGTATCTTTCAAAACAGAATTTTCTATTTTCTGTGATTTGAATTTGTCCGTTTCTTTTTGTAGTAACACTTCATTTGATAAAGAAATAAAGTTACTAAGTACAATCTTTCTTTCCTCTGGATTGTTTTCTGAAGTCTTTAAACCAACATAAAATTTTCGAATGAGTAAATCTTGCTCTTCTGCCTTAAGCATTTCTTGATAATGCAATCGATATAGATTTCGAAAGTACCTTAAAATTGTGATGAAGAACGTAATAACAACTACGCTAAGAATAAGTCGTTTAATCAATTCGTTTTGCTTATTTTGAGGTTTGTCCAAATTCTCTTCAATCTTTGGGATTAACTTAGTCAGTTCTTGTTGGGTTAATTCCATTTCTCTGAACGTTTTGTCTTGAAAAATGATATAATTCTCGATGGAATTGGTCAAGCCATCTAGCATGTTGAGGTACTCATTATTTTTACTGTCCCGTCTAGTTTCTAAAGAGTCTTGTAAGGTTTTTAAATTTGGATACAACATTTTTACATCTCCACTTTTCTTAAATTCAAAAATTAATTCCTTAACCTGGTAGATAAGTTGATTGTCTTTATCACTTAAGTTGGATTTATAATATTCCTGTATGCCATTCAACTTTATTGAGTTCATTTTAAAGAAATAATCTTTTTCATTGATATTAGTCTTTACATAGGATAAGGATCTATTAAATTCGTCAAATTTCTTTTTTACATCTTTTACATCGCTATATATTCCAATCGAAGAATCATTTATTAGGATGTAACTAAAAAAGATTGTGATGATAACAAAGAATACACTTAAAACAATTGTGGTGATTAAAAACTTGTAAGAAGATTTTTGAAAACGCAATCGCTTATCTTTTAAATTTTGAAGCATAAAAGGAATGTAATCCAATCCATACTTCTTGTCGTCTTCTCCCTTAGGTAAAACAGTTGAAAGCGCATTGTAAAAATCGTTCGAATTAAAAACTTTTTTCACAGATTCATTTAGAGCTTCTAAAGAGCCTTCATTCTTGACTTTATTAAAAGGATTTATAAACTTTCTATAAAACAAAATAGCTCCGATATACACAGGAATAATATTGATAACAAAATATAATGGGGTGGAGATAATCCTTCGAATGCTATAAGCAGTGCTTTGGTACGGAAAAAAATCAAGTACAATATTTGGAGATTGAAGAAGAACGTAAAATAGAAATAAGAATTCTATCTGTTTGAATTCTTGATTACTCATAATCTCCAAGTGCTTTAATTTTAGGTACTTATTGATAATATATCTAATCAATAAAGTTGCGATAATGGCAGAAATAATTATAAAGAGTATGTATGCGACGTCATTGTCCATGAGAGTTACTATTTAGAAAGAGAGTTAGTTTTTTTATTTAAAGAAAGGATCTTTTATGGGGTTATTTATCGAAACAAAGCCCAGTTAAAAGATCGTATAAAAGCATGGGGACCCAAATAGTATTGGAGATATCAGTCTAAAGATAAAAAAAAGCCACCAAATTCTCATTGGTGACTTTTTATTTTTAGGGGTGTGGTCGTTTATTGTAATAATGGGAGTAGGGCCGTGTAATATCTTGTGGCTATAAACTCAGCTCCAGCTTGATTGTAATGAACATCATCTTCTAATAACGAATCGTTGAAGCCTGTGAACATATCTACTGTCAATACCTGAGAAGTTGATGTGGTTTGATTGCTGGCCATCGTCACAACTTCTTGTTGTATCTGCTGCATATAGTTGGTCAAGGTTGGGGTCATAATACTGGTCATTCCTGGTGCCAATTGCTCAATGATAATGGTCACATTTGGATTGCGTTCTTGCAGTATGTCAATAATCGAGTTGATGTTAGCCACTGCGTCACCATATGGTAAGTTAAGTAAAGCATCGTTTCCGCCAGGGGAACTTAATAGCACAATGTCTGGCGTTCCTGATTGGTTCAACCAAGCATTGAGATTTGCCAGGATTTGTCCAGAGGTAAAGCCGCTGTAGCCAGAATGATCTCGGTCAAAAACTTGATTTGCATAATTGGGATAGTCGGCTTCGTCGGTATTAGAGCCTAACAAGTCAAAGCTGTGTCCACCATCTACCAATCGTTTCCAAAGTTCGTATCGGTAGCTTTCAAAAACAGGTCTGGCGCCTTCTACTCGAGAAGCACCCAAAGGAAGAATTTTGTATTGGGCATTGTTGCCAATATTTGGGTCAATAACCGCCATATCGGACAGGTTACTGCTACAAGCAGTAAGGATCAATAAAAGACTGAGAATGGAGTAGATAAATTTCTTGTTCATGATGTGTGTTTTCTTTAGAACAAGAAAGTTTCTCAAAACCCTACCTCAGTAAGGCATAAAGATGTAATCCTACTTATGAATAATGGTCACAAAGAAGTTTATAACTCTAATCCAAGTTCAGTCCTTGCTGTTCGGTCACAAACTCAAACGACAATTGTTCGAGTCTTTTTCCATCTACCGTAGCATTCCAAACACCATGGCCTGCACCTTCTAGCGTATGCAAGATATAGGGAACATTGTTGGTTTCGTAAATCGCTTGTAAGTCGGTGGCACTGCTATATAAAACCGTTGGATCTGCAGTTCCGTGTGCGATGAACAGAGGTGGATCATTGCTATCAAATCTATTGGGTCCGTATACTTGTTCATAAGCATCCAAGGCTGCTTTTGATCCCCAGAAATCAACAATGGTTTTAATGTCGTATGACTTATCTAGGTTCGTAGTCGACAATGTAGGATCTATATCTAAACTGATTTCATCTCTAAAATCTTGTGGTTCTGAGACTCCCAATGTAATGGCGGTAACAGCTCCTGCGGACCCACCTCCAACAGTAATATAATTGGTATTGATTCCATATGCATCTGCATTGGCAACAACCCAACGTAAGGCTGCTTTGGCATCTCTCTGAGCAGGATAAATAGCTAAAAATTGAGCAGCGATCGCTGGATCAAGAAATGGAGTATAGGCATTCCATAATTCAGGAACGGTTCCAAAGTCGTTTAACAACCTGTAGTTGATAGAAACAAATACAAAACCTCTGGAAGTATAATAGTTGGCTAGGTTTACGGCTGCGGCAACCTCTTTGTTTCCACTGATAAAACCGCCTCCGTGAATGAACATAAAAACAGGTCTGTTATTAGAATCGTTATTTGGAACATAGACATCCAGCAATAACGGAATGGTCTGTGAATTTATACTGTTGACAGATTCATGACTCAAACCTTCTGCATAGGGAATGTCATGGAACAAAGTAACATCATATATAGCTTCTGAAGAAACTGTTGGAATGATTGATTCTGGAGGAGTGATCTCAGTAACGGTTTCATTGTTGTCGTTGCAGCTTGTGAAAAACATTACCAATATCAAGGTGTATAAAATCTGCTTCATCGTCTTAGAAATTTCAAGTTGTTTCTAGGACTGATAATTTTGGAAAAGGTTTAGTCTTCATTTCTTTTCTCAAGCCATTTCCTTCAATGCCATCACAAAAGCATCTAATTCTTTGGTGGTAGTAAATACATTGGGTGTAATTCTACAACCTCTCACATTGGCATAATCAATTGCCACCGTGAAGATTTTATATTCCTCAAGGAGTCTTTTGGCTAAATCAGCAGGTTTGATGCCTTCAATTCCTACATTGGCAATACCACAAGCACGATGCGATTCTTCAGGCGTATTCACAATAATTCCTTTGTAATCTCGAACTTTTGAGGTCCAATATTCTTGCAAATAACGCATACGAGCTTCTTTTCTTGCTCCGCCCAACATATTGTAATAGTCGATGGCATTTTCTATGGTCAGATCATGATAGACGGGATGTGTTCCTGTATGATTCAATCGAGAAATATCTCCAGGTTCCCGATGATGCTCGGCAAAAATGGGCCATAGTGTATCAATATGTTCATCGGCTACGTATAACATGCCACATCCTAGTGGAACTGCCAGCCATTTGTGCAAGCTTGATCCATAAAAATCGCATTCTAAATCTTTGATGTCAAACTCGAAATGAGCTACGCAATGCGCTCCATCCACCATGACTTTGACACCTTTACGATGTGCCATTTGACAAATCTTTTTAATTGGTAGGATTTGCCCCGTAATATTGATCATATGACAAACCATCAACAACTTCGTTTTGTCTGTGATGGCGTTTTCATAAATGGCTACGATTTCTTCATCGGACTTTGGATGGTTGGGAATGGAAACTTCTTTGTTCACCACTCCAAAACGATCTGCAATCTGACCAAACATGACTTTCATGGCTCCATAATCTTGAATGGCATATACGGCTTCATCGCCTTTATTCCAATCCATTCCTTTGATTACCATGTCCAAAGATTCAGTGGTGTTTCGAGTGATGATGACATTCTTTGCAGTTGATCCAATGATCTTGGCAAGCTTTTCTGTCATTCGTTTTTTATTGTCCCATTGAACCGTTCGCATGTAGAATGAACCTTCATAATTCACCATGTCGATGTTTTGATGAAGTGCATTCAAAGTAGGAGTGGGGATAATGTTGTAATAGCCACTTTCCAGATTGATGTAATCAGGTTTGAGTTTGTAGTCTTCTCGGACTTTCAACCAGAAATCATTATTCGAGGCTAATTGAGTTGGAGTCGTTTTTGCAGCTTCATCTGCGCATGACGCCAAAGCACTTCCAACAAAAGGAGCTCCTAGTACTGCAAGTGATATATTTTTTAAGAAATCACGCTTTTCCATGAAGTTTGGATTTCTATAAAGATATACAAATCAAATTTTTACATCAAAACCCAAATCCAATTCCAAAAACAATTCGCATTCCATCGTCACCGTTGAACGCGGCAATGCTGGCGGATAGCATATCTGCGGCATCAAAAATAAATCCTCCACCAACTGACGTGTTCCAGTCGCCTGTAGGAAGACCTTCTGCCCAAACTTTACCATAGTCGAAACCTCCATACATTCCAAGAGTCAAAGGGAGCAATCCAGTTTTGATTTTTGTTAGGTTGAAGCGAATGTCAGAGCTCTGGTAGAAGGAACTCTTTCCAATGAATCGATCGAAACGATATCCACGCAATCCGTTTCTAGCACCAAGTCTTGCACCTTGATAGAATTCGAAATCATCACCAAAGTTGATTTGTCCACCAAACTTTGTAGCGAATACAATTCGATCACTATTTACCAGAGGATAGTCGAATGATAGAGTTGGTTTTAGGTAACCAAACCCATTCGATTGATCTAGATTCGCGGTATATCCAGTTGCGATATTGATTTCCATTCCCAACGTAGGAAAGGCTTCGTTGTCAACATTTTTATAGTGATAGCTGAACTCTCCAGTTAAAAAGTTCTGATTGCTGAATACTTGGTCCAAAGGATTTAAGGCGAGACTGATAAAACGATTGTCTGTTCTGTCCACCTCAATTGCTTGGTAGGTTGCAGATAGTTTTACCAAGGACCCTAATTCACCTTTCCAATTTAATGAAGAACCAAACTTTAGCTGACGTAGTTTCACTCGATTGAAGTTTCTATCGAGATTGTCATCATCTGGTTCAAGGTTTACAGATTGATTTCCAAAACCAAAGAAGTTCGTCGCAAAATTAGGACTAGTGAAAGCTGCTTCAATTCCTAAATTGGCTTTTCCAACTACGTTCGCAAACTCACCGTCATAACTAAACTGAAATCCACTGGTTGCCATAAAGTATCCAGCAGTAATTGTTTGTTTGTAAGTGAATGGATTTCTTTCAAATCCGTTGGCAATATAGGTGTGGGATCCGCCAATACTCAATCCATCATCAGGGTTTCCACCAATACTTGGTAAGAATTGTCGTGAGTTGTTCTTTAGCTTTTTGTGATCGTAAACATTGGTTTCATAATCATCAGTCAAACGTCTTTTTCCTTTGTTGGTTTTGAATTCGCTTTTCTTTGATTTGTAGTCGTAAATAACTACTTTCGATCCGTTTTGAATGTCATAGATGTCTTTGTTCTGACCTCCAATGATGCGCACCTTAATGTAGTTATCTCCTTTTCCAGAAACTACAAATTCATCATCATCGTCCAATCCATAGATCCAGATTTCTTTGGTGTGTTCTCTTTTGTACGTTTTCTGATGAAAGACATCGGCTTTCTTTCCTTTTTTGATGCGATATCCTGTTACCTTGGTTTGTCCGTTTGGCAATCGCTCTACATCGAACCAATCGTCCTTATCGGTTCCTTTGACTACTTGAAACTTGTTCAAATGTTTAAAGTATCGATCCGAAATTCCTTGTAGATTAGATCTTCTGCCTTTCAGCTTTCTTTTGATTTCAACGATGGTTTCGTCTTTAACTTCCGTTGGAAACTCACTAAAAGCAGCTTCAATAACATCATCCGTGAGGTTTTCAGTGATACGTTTTACTTGAGCATCCCAATCTTCTTTGGTCGCTTCGTTGATGATGGCCATGTCCAAAGGATAGGGTTCTAAGTTGAAACTAGGAACATCACGTAAATCCTCGTCATAGGATTGCATGAGCGACAAATTGGTCATCACCCGAGTCGCAAAACTTAATAAGAATCCATCGGCCATGATCGAGAATGCTTGATCACGATCACGAGGAACAGGTCTGAAAATGGTTTTCTTTCCTTCCTTGAATTTCGCCCATCGCCATTGATCTTCGTGTCGATCCCAATCACCAATCAACATGTCAAACAAACGGGCTCTGATGTAGGCATCTTCATCTACAGTATTGTCTTCATCCTTGTGGATTTTCTTTAACATGTCATCTGTACTGATCAATTCGTCTGAAAAGCCAAACGTCTTCTGATTCCCATGTCCGTCGGCTGCACGTTCTTCAATCATGTAGAGTTCATTTCCGAAATCGGCATTGTACTTTCCTAAGGCATTTTGCTTCGGGATGTAATACAAAACAGGATTCGTGTGATAGACTCCTACAGCATCTGCCAAGGTTCCGATTACGAAAGGAGCATAAGGATGTGCCCCAGTGAAGGCATCTTGTAACAGCCCTTCTGTATAGGTGTCATTGAACTGCCCTTCAATATATTGATCTCTGAATGCAACGGCTTGCAAATACTGGATGGCATTTTTACGCAAGGCACGCATCACAAATTCGCGTCCATCTTTGTCTTCTAGTCTGAGTGATTTGGACTGATTTCCTCCTCCTTTTCGTGTAGGTTTTAATCCACCAAAAAGCGTATCCAAATTCACTGTTGGAGCACTCACTTCGGTTCCGTAATATTTTCGATAGCGATCTCCCCAGAAGAATCGGTAGGTTCCGCCTTTGGTGACTTCTTCTTGGGTGTATACTGAAGCCGATTTGGTAGCTGGAAACTGACTTGGGTAATTGATGAGTTGCACTGCTTTATTTGGGTTAATTACAGTGGTTTCAAAGGAAGGAGTAGTTTGGTCTTCTACAAAAAACTGTACATGAGAGGAACCGTCTTTGTAAATGATCAACTTCGCATATCCTTGTTTTCCTTCAGAATAGACACCTGATGAAGTCAATTTTGTAGGTGTAGTTTTAGAACCTGACCCACTTACGATTTGCGGAATATTGTCTTCTACAATGTATTGTAAGTTGTGATCGTGACCAGAAACGAAAATGGTTTTTTCATTCTGTTGGGCTAAAGTCACCAATCGACCTTTTAATTCGGCGTACCTTTTATGTTCTAGATCGGCATGAGAGACTCCCGTAGTTCTTCTCAAGATATTTTTCAATGTTCCTAGGACAGGGAGTGGCTTCATGTGACTTCCAAAGGAATATTTTCCTCCATGTGAGCCCATCGTAAACATCGGATTGTGCAAGGCAATAATGGTAGTTTTACCTTGTGCTTTTTTCAGCAAACCTTTGAATTCATCAAAGAACTTATGACGAGTTTTGATTTCACAATTGTCATTGATTTTTGGATGATTATCCCAATTGGTGACATACCATTGTGTGTCAACTACAATCAATTCAACGTCTTTAGAAATTTTTACACGATCCAAAGGGCATCCGCTTTCAGGTAAAAAAGAACCCTTTCCTAAGGCTTTTTCAACTGCTTTTTCCTGATCTTTCAATCCGTCTAAACCACTATACCAATCATGATTTCCAGGGATGAAAATCGTTTTTCCTTTGAAGTTTTTTCCCAATTCTAACTGAACATCCAATTTCTTTTTTGCGTCGTCACTTCCATCATACCCTTTCTCGTAGATGTTATCACCTAAGAAGATCAACGTTCCGTTTTTATCTTCTTTCTGAAGTTGTTTCTCCAAAGCTTTTAAAGCTACTTGATTCTCTGTTGCCGAGTTTCCAGCATCACCAATGAGATAAAAGGTGTGTGAAACTTTCTTTGTTTGCTGAACAGGTTGTGAAGACGCATTGAAGTGAGCCTCATAGCTTGCACAAGTGCTCAAAAGATATGCGACAGTGAAAAGCGATAGGTTTCTAAGGAACTTCATAGACACGGAATTGGTTGACTTCTAACAAATGTAGCGAATAAAAATTACAAACTTCTTGAATTAATTTTAGCTGAAACCTCCTGTAAAAAACACTTATTTGGCTAGTGAATTTGACTAGCGAGTTATTCTGCGAATACTTCGTAATGAAGTACCTTTTCCTCAAATTCTAAAAGAAAATTACTGTCTTCCGGATAGTATTTTGCTTTTTCATAATCGTCTCCAGCGAAGTTCTTGATAACTTCTAAGTTTTCCCAGAAAGTGATGAGGTTAAAGTGGGCAATGTCTTTTTCTACACGTCTCAAGAAAGTAAGCTTTACGAAGCCTTTCGTATTTTTATAATCTGGAATCGCCTTGGATTTCATGAATTCAGTATAAGCCTCGTAATCTGCCACTTTGGTAGTCCCATGCCATATTCTTGCTATCATTGCTGTGATTTTAACGTTGTTATTCTTTGACCCAAAGACTGTCTACAAAATAGTGTTTGCAGTCCAAGAAGTTTTGTTCAATGGCAAAACCATTGGATGCTGCAATTTCTTGAATTTGTTCCAAAGAGTATTTTTTTGAAAGTTCTGTCCAGATCAACTCGTCATATCTAAAGGCAAAAGTTTGGTTTAAACTTTTGATGTGAACTTTTTGATTTCGTAAGCTCACCAAGTAACTTTTGACCTCTCCCGTTTCCGGATTGTAGTTACTGTAAAAATCAAAGTCATCTATTTTGAAATCGGCTCCCAACTCTCTATTGATTCGTAAGAGTAAATTTAGATTGAATTTCTTGGTAATCCCACCATCATCTAGGTAGGCTTTCTGAATGATTAAGGGGTTTTTTTTCAAATCAACTCCAATCAAAAGTTTGTCACCCTTGTTCATACTTTGATTAAATAGTGTGAGTAGATTATCGACTTTATCTTCCAAATAGTTCCCAATATTGCTTCCAAGAAACAAAAGCAAACTCGGAGTATCATTCTTTTTAAGATCCTTTAAAGCTTCAAAATAGTCGCCAACTTTTGCTTGAATGGACAGGTTGGGCAATCGTTCTAATAACTTATCCGATAAGATGTCAATGGCTTCTTTGGAAATATCGATTGGAACGTAATGAAACTCGATGTTTTGTTTCACCAAATATTCCAATAATTTGAAGGTCTTGAACCCATCCCCAGGCCCCAATTCAATGATGTTGAAAGGCTTGTCAAAACCAACAGCATCGGTAATTTGTTGTGCTTGAAGCGATAGGATTTCAAACTCGCTATCAGTCAAGTAATACTCTGGCATGCGCATGATTTCTTGAAAGATGCGACTCCCATTGTCGTCATAAAAATACATGGAAGAAAGGTATTTACTTCGTGCACTCAACCCTTCTTTTACGTCTTGAGCAAAAGTGTTATTCATATTTGGCTAATCGGATACCCGAGTACAACCATCGCATGTCTGGATGGAAAAAATTTCGGTAAGTTTTTCTACTATGGTTTTCTGAAGTGGTCAAAGCAGCACCGCGTAAGACCATTTGATTGATCATAAATTTCCCGTTGTATTCGCCCAAAGCACCTTCAACGGTTTTAAAATTTGGGTAGGGTAGATAGGCACTGTTGGTCCATTCCCAAAGTGTTCCCCAATCCAATTGATCTGCAGCTACTTCCCATTCAAATTCGGTGGCCAAGCGCATTCCTTTCCAAGTTGCGTAAGCGCTTGCTTCGTAGAAACTAATATGCTTTACCACTTCATTGGGATTGACTTTTTCAAAAGCTTCCAAGGTATAATGATGCCATTCACCATCCACTTCATGCCAATACAAAGGGGCTTTCAACTCGTTTTGTTGAATAAAATCCCAACCCTCGGCATGCCATAAATTGAAATTCTGATACCCGCCTGCATTCATGAACTCCAGATATTCTTTATTGGTGACCAATCGATTCGCAATTTGATAGGATGGTAAATAGACTTTGTGATGCCCAAGTTCATTGTCAAAATGAAACCCGTCACCTTGATGTCCAATTTCATAGATTCCTTCTTCGATTTTGATAAACTCTAAAGGTGTGTTTTCTTGAGAGAAATCTAAGTCTGTTCGTATGCTCGGGAAGGTAGCTTGGTTTCCTAAAATATACTTGATGTCGTAATGCATCAACTCTTGATGTTGCTGTTCGTGTTGCAATCCAATTTCGATGACTTCTTGGGCTTCTTTTGGGAAATCGGATTGTAAAAAACGCAACATTTGTTTACTAACAAAAGCTCTGTATTCATACACTTTTTTAACGGAAGGTCGAGTCATTAGTCCACGGTTTGGGCGCAAGACTCGTTTGCCTACATTGTTGTAATAACTATTGAAAAGAAAGGCAAAGTCGTCATCATACACTTGATAGTCGGTCACAAATTCGGTTAAAACGAATTGTTCAAAAAACCAAGTGCTATGGGCCAAATGCCATTTCGGAGGGGAAACAAAAATCTCGGGTTGTACTGAATAATCTTCGTTATTCAACTGAGCGCAGATGTCCTCCGTATGTTTTCGAATCGAGGTAAATCGATCGAGTAAATTTTGGTTGTTCAATGGGATTGATTGTCTTTATTGATCTAAGAGAACGGTCTCAAAAACAGCTCCTTTTTCCAAGGTACGATGCACTGGGCAGCGTGATGCGATTTCCTTTAATCGTTGTCTTTGTTCTGCATCTAAGTTACCAACAAATTTTAATTTTTTGCTCATATGATCAATATATCCTGATTTTTCGGTTTCAATATCTAGATCGTCCGTATGTTTCTTAGAATTGGTGATGTAAACGAATACTTCTCTGAGATCCCATTTCTTACGTTGTGCATACATTTTTAGAGTCATGGCCGTACAAGCAGCCAAAGAAGCGTTCAATAAGTCGTATGGTGAAGGACCAAAGTCATCGCCACCCACAGATTCAGGTTCATCGGCAATCAATGCGTGTTTTTTTGTTTGCAGGTTCATGGTGAAATTGTCTTCAATTAAGTCCAAATGACCTACTAATTTTTCGTCTTCGACATCTAAGAGTTCATTGTCAATTGGAGGGAAATATCGTTTCACCCATGTTCCAATCACATCGCCTACATATTTGCTGTCTTTGGATTGCATCAACAAATGATCTGCATCGTCTAAGGTGACAAAACTTTTCGGATGATGGGCTGCCAAGTAGAGTTGTTGCGCATTTTCAATCCCTACGATTTTATCAAAAGGCGCATGCATGATTAGCAAAGGTTTTCTTAGATTCTTGACA
>CAZTFN010000011.1:0-28883 GCA_964612905.1 uncultured Flavobacterium sp.
CTTCTGGAGTCATCGCCAGAGCAGCATTAATATCATCCATATTGGCACCATAACCGAGTCTTCTATAAACGTGGTTCACACGTTGTTGATTCCAAGGTTTTTCGGCACTTGGTACATAAATTGCTAAAGAACTAGTATTACAAGAAGTGAGCGTCATTTTAGGGAACTTTTCAATCTGTCATTATTCGATCCTTAAGTTAGTAATTTTTTCATTTATAATTACTTAGTTGATTTTGTGACTCATTTTTCTGGCAAAGGTTTAATCAAGAACAAAAACCTAATGGAATTTATTACATTTACAAAAACCTATTTTATGAGGAAACGAATCCGATTCGTAACAGCTTTTTTACTACTGATTTCTTTCCCAATTGTCAATGCACAAACTGCTCATGATTCAATTTCAAAATCGATGACCTTAATTCAGCCACCGTACTTAACTTCTGGAGATTCGATTGCCATTGTAGCTCCAGCAGGGATCCTAAAGAACAAGCAAAACCTGATTCAGCAAGCAAAAGAATTGGCGGAAAGTTGGGGATTGAAAGTCATGATTGGAACCCATGTTTTTAATCAGAACAATCATTTTGCAGGAACCGATGAAGAACGTGCCGAGGATTTTCAAAAAGCAATGGACAATCCGAACATTAAGGCCATATGGTCGGCGAGAGGTGGATATGGGTCAGTTCGAATTTTAGACAAGTTAGACTTTACAAAGTTCCAAGAAAATCCCAAGTGGATTGTTGGGTATTCTGATGTAACCGCATTCCACAATCATGTACATACCCTAGGTTTTGAAACGCTGCATGCCATGATGGGAACAAGTATGATGTACGATGCTGAAAAAGCGGTGGAAAGCAAAGAAACCATGAGAAAAGCATTATTTGGAGAAGGTTTGAGTTATGAGGTTCCATCATCAAAATCTAATGTTCAGGGCGAAGCTGAAGGAGTGTTGATCGGTGGAAATTTATCCATTATGACTTCCATGCTCGGAAGCAAAAGTCAGATGAACACCGAAGGGAAGATTTTGTTTTTAGAGGAAATTGGCGAGTACAAATATGCGATTGATCGCATGATTCAGAGTTTGAAAAGAGCAGGATACTTCGAGAATCTGAAAGGATTGATTGTTGGCGATATGACCAACATCAAAAAGAATACAACCAAATGGGGAAGTTCCATAGAACAGCTGATTTTGGACGCAACTGCAGAATATGATTTTCCAATTTTGTTTGGTTTTCCCGCAGGACATGAAGCAGATAACAGGGCGTTGATCTTTGGAAGAACCGTCAAAATAAATACAACCGAAACAACTTCAACCATTACTTTCGAATGAATTTTTTAGAAGAACTTATTCAAGACTTTGCCTCATTTATCTGGGGATTACCCTTACTTATATTATTAATTGGAGGAGGTTTGTACCTTCTTATTCGCTCTCAATTTTTGCCTTTCCGATTTTTCGGACATGCCGTTCAAGTCTTGCGAGGAAAATATGATGATCCAAACGACCCAGGACAAATTAGTCACTTTCAAGCCTTGACAACTGCCTTGTCGGCAACCGTTGGAATGGGGAATATTTCAGGAGTCGCTGTCGCCATTGCTTTTGGTGGACCAGGAGCCATTTTTTGGATGTGGATGAGCGCCGTGGTCGGTATGTCTACTAAGTTTTTCACTTCTGCCTTGGCCATCATGTTTCGAGGAAAAGACAGCAAAGGTGAATTGCAAGGAGGCCCTATGTACTTCATCACAGAAGGTTTGGGTAAAAAATGGAAACCATTGGCCATTTTCTTTAGTGCCTGTGCCATGATTGGAGCACTACCAGTGTTCAATGTAAACCAATTAACACAAGCGGTCAACGATATTTTATTAACTCCAAACGGAGTTGAAGTAAACCTATATACTAAGTTAGGTTTTGGAATCTTTTTGGTGATCGTTACTTCCATAGTAATTCTAGGTGGTTTGCAGCGAATTAGCAAGGTAACTGCCAAATTAGTTCCAGCTATGGTGGTACTGTATTTTGTGTTGGTATTGATCATTCTAGCGGTGAATATTGACGTCGTTCCAAAGTATTTTGGAATGATCTTTACAGATGCATTTTCCGCGGATTTTATTGAGCCCGATGCTTTCTTTGGAGGTGCTTTAGGAACGTTGATTATTTTAGGAGTTCGACGTGGAGCTTTCTCCAATGAAGCGGGAATTGGAACCGCACCCATGGCTCATGGAGCCGCAAAAACTGCTGAACCTGTTCGTGAAGGATTGGTAGCAATGTTAGGACCCTTTATTGATACGATTGTGGTGTGTACATTGACAGCCTTGGCAATTTTAGTAACAGGAGTTTGGCAAACCAGTGATTCTAACGGAGTCAGTTTAACGGCCACTGCATTTGCGCAAGCCATTCCTTCTGTTGGAAAGTACTTGTTGATGATTTGTGTGGCGATTTTCAGTATTTCCTCGCTGTTTTCATACTCTTATTACGGAACAAAAGCATTGTCATTTTTAGCGGGGGCGAAGAACAAATATTTGTACAATTATCTATTCATTGCTAGTATCATTTTAGGAGCAACCTCTGATTTGGAAACGATGATTAGTCTGATTGATTCTGCTTTTGCTTTGATGGCAATTCCAACCATGTTGACCACCATTATTCTTGCTCCAAAAGTAATGGTAGAGACGAAGAAGTATATTAGAAGGTTGAAAGAGGAGAAAACATCATAAGAGTTCAAAATCTAAAAGAAAACCCATGCCATTTCCTATTGAGTCAAAATATATTGTGGAATGTGAATCCAATTTACAAGTTCAATTTCCAGAGAGTTTTAAAAGCAAGATGATTGAGATGAATGGAGGGGTCTTTAAAAAAGGCCGACGTACTTTTCAATTGCATCCTTTTTTTGATAAATCCTCTAAGAAAAGAGTTAAAAGGACCTGCTACCATATTGGCTATGAGACAAAAAAAGCTCACGAGTGGTCTGGGTTTCCAGAAGATGCTGTAGCGATAGGAAGCGATGGTACTGGTGATCTACTAGTGTTGCGGCATGACGGAGATGGAATATTGAAAGATTATATTTATTTATGGAATCATGAAACAAGAGAAGCTAGAAAAATTGCCGATAGTATATTATAATAACGGAACCAAATCGCCTTCTTGATCAAAAGGTTGAAATCGAGCGAACAACTCTTCGGAGTACCAGCCTAGTTCACGCGTTTTCTTCACCATTTCGGCGTGTTTTGGATTCTGATAAGCATAATTCATCATGGCTTCAGCATTGGACCACAAAGAGAAGGTAGCTTGCATCAACAATGGGAATTCACCAATCCCTTTGGAAAACAAGAGTTCATCATAATCATCCATCGATCTTGAGACCGAAGGAACATATCGCCAGAATTTATAGGCTAATGTAGGCTTGATGGTAGCTCGGGTAATGACTGCCAAAGGTTTCGATGGATCAAATTCCACTGAGGATTCAAAAGGACTTTGCTGACTCCATTCGCCATGACTTTTAATGGTATGCATCAAAATATGACTGTAGTTTTTTGCTGTGTTGGTATACTCTTGAATGGTCGCGGATTTTAGAAATGCTCTCACCAATTCCTCAGATTCAAATACAGCCACAAATCCAAAGGTGGAAAAGTCGGGCCAAATTGAAAACCCATTTCCACTTCCCGTTCCTAAAGGTTTGAAGAAAGAAAGCCCTTTGACTTGATCCAGAACAATTGGTGGTCTTCCCATTCTTCCTAAAGCCCGCCACTTATTCTTGAACCCCGAGTATTGGAAGAAAGAGATCAGTGTGGTTTGTGGCATAATTAGGAAATAAGATGCTGAAATGTTCAGCTCTAGTTTAACCGTAAAAATACGGAAATAAAGGAAGTGTATCTTGGAGCTATTCCTCCAATTTTTTCAGGAAGTCTTCTACTTGCTGTTTGCAATCTTTGAATTTGTTCAACTTGGCTGCAAGTGTATATCTGAAGGTTGATAACTCGTTTAAGAGTTTTTTATCGTAGTAGATTTCTGGCTTTTGAAGTCTTCCTTGAACCATGTCAAAATTGTCCTTGAGATAGGCAAAGTAACCAGAGAAAAAAGCTTCTCGTGTACTCGTATCGAACGAAGTCGTCCACCCGTAATATTCGTACATATTCACAATGTCCTTCTTCAACTCAAAGGATTGGATAAATCGGATGTCTCCTGAATTGATCAAAGAATTGTATGCATTTTTTCTCAGGTATAAGTATCCTGGATTCAAGATTTGAAATGCGAGTTGGTTGATACTCTGAATGTCTCCTTTGCTGTAAATCAAGCTGATCGTGGAATCTAGTTTTTGCAAACTTTCTTCAGATTCTTTGATGGAGTATTCAAGGTTTTTTAGGTTGTATTTCCCTTCTTCTACCAAATACTCCAGATGTGCATCAATGAGCTTGTCCTGTTTGTTTTCTTCTGAACATTGATTGAGTTGAAACGCCATGAGAATTCCTAAAACCACCACGGTGAATTCTATAAAGTGATTCCTCCAATTAATTTTCTTGCTCATAATGGGTTCGTTGACAGCTAAATATAGAAAATTATCTGGAAGCGAACCTGATGCGTGTTTTATTCCGAATAAGGTTGAATAATTTCTCGGATGGTTGCCCAACTATTTGTTACAGCCCAAGTGCATACAATCGTTCTTTCAATTTAGGATTGCTCGGATTTTCTACCTTCGCCGAAACAATCTTTCCTTTGTCATCAATAAGAATGAAATGAGGAAGTCCTTGCAAACCATAGTTTTGAACAAAGCTACTATTCCAACCATTATCGGTGATGAGTTGAGTTCCACCTAATTTTTTATTCTGAATCATGTTACGCCAAGTAGTACGAAATCGCTCTTGATCAACACTAATGGAAACAAATTCGATGTTGGCATTGGCAAACTCGTGCTCAACTTTTTTCAAATAGGGAATTTCTTTGATGCAAGGAGAACACCAAGTTGCCCATACATCAATATATACATACTTTCCTCTGAAATCAGACAATTTTGTTCTACCTCCTGTGTAGTTTTCCAAATCAAATTCTGGAGCCGTTGTTCCAGATTTTAGCTCGCTTATGACTTCATAGTGTTCCCTAATGATCTTTTTCGTCTTGTCTAATTTTGCCAAATGTAACATGCAGTTGAGCATTTCTTCCATGTTTTGTTCATTGACAGTAAAATAGAATAGCGCTTTATTTAGGCGGTCGTGTAAGATGGTAGGGCTTTGAATATCTGAAATCACAGCAAGGTTCAGTTCTAAAGGACTTAACGTGGAATCTTGTAGGTTTTCGATACTTCTATCCAGAATGAGGTCCACTAGAGATCGGTAACCTTGATAATGTCTTGCATGGGTATCATTGTCGATTGATTTATAGTCATAAAAACTTGTAATGACGGATGTTGGTTGATAGTCGTTAAAGTAAAAACTATGATAGTTAGGATATCTTGCTACGTCATAGCGGTATTGGTATTCGATATCTTTTTGATGGAAGTTTTGAAAGACCTCCGTATGAGGAGGTAATTGTTGTAGCCGAAACAGTTTTTCTTTTCGAATCGTATCTCTATAGGCAATATAATCGGTTTCATTTTTACTGAACACTTCTTTGTGAAAATTGAATTCGAATTCTTGTCTTTTCGAATCGTCTTGATGACTCCAATAGAGATAGTCGTTAATTTCTTTATTATCCCCATCAAAAGACAGGGTAGAATCCACCGAAATGGTTGTTTTTTCTCCAGGAGAGATATAAATTCTAGTAGAAAGATTTCCGAAAGAAAGGGTTACATATTGAGGCTCTGTTATTGGTAACGTATCTTTAAAGCTTCCATTTTTTTCAATCTTTAGGTTCTCTCGTTCACCATTAAAGTAGATATAATTTTCTTCAGCAATTTTGATTACATTCCCTTGTACAATCGTATAGGACGCGTCTTTTTTAGGGCTACAGGAAAAGAGAACGAAAAGGGAGAAAAGGAATAGAATATGGATATTTTGGGTTGGAAAATGATTGATTCTGTGCTTTTTCATGTGCTCGAATTGTAAATTAAATTTTTGTTGAGGTCATCTAAAGTTGGATGTCGAGCAAAGAAACTTATTTGCTGTATTTGTAAGGTTTAGCTTTTTGGATAAGATGTCCCAAAGTATACCATTGGACAATTTTTAATCTTCTAGACAAGCAGAATCGTACCCAAGACCGAAAAAAAAGCTAATATTGAACTTCTCAATGGGTAAGAGTGATTCTAGATGAATGGTAACGTTACACAACCAAAAAATAAGTAGATGAACGTATCTTGGTATGAACTTTTTTTGATCTTGGTGATTGGTCAGTGTGCCTTTCTGATTTTTGCCATTCAATACATTCCCAAAAAGTATACAGGAGCGAATAGGATGATTCAGTACTTGTTGGGAATTTATAGTCTTCTTTTGTTGGAAAGAGTCTTCGCACCTGAAATTCAAAGAGAGTTTTTGCTAAAATATGGTTACCTCATTAATACTTTGTATTTACTCATCGGTCCATTTGTATATACCTATGTGAGGCGATTGCTTTTTTATAAAAATGGCAATTTTCGGTTAGGATATCTTCACTATTTACCCGCCATCTTGTATTTGGTGTATGGCCTTATTCACGTCATAAATTTTGATTCGATAAAAGACAATTACAACTATTTTGTTGTTCTACTATTTTGTAATGAGGTCCTATTTTTCATTTCCATTACGGCCTATTTATTCAAGTCAAATTCACTATTGAATTATTATAAGAAAAATGAGGAGAATGAGTTTTCTTTTCAGCAGCCCATTAAAAACTATGTAACCGTGATGTTGCTGTGTTTGCTGGCATATATGTTCTTTTGGGTGCTGGGTATTTTAGAACGATTTGTGGTCAGCTTATGGTTTGACATTCTATTTATTTATGATGTCTCTTGTTTGATCTTCGGAATACAGATTTATATCGTTGGTTTCTACAGCTTGAAACACCCACAGATTTTTAAAATTCAACTTCCTTCAAACAATAAGAGTCCCCGGAGAAATAGAATTGATGAAAGTGAAATTCAAAAAATTCAGAAGTCAATTCATGTCTTTTTTGAAGAAAAAAAAGGCTATCGACAATCCGATTTAAGTTTATGGATGCTGGCCAATGAAATCTCAACCACAACGAACAATTTATCTTGGGTGCTCAACAATGTGCACAAGAAATCTTTTTACAAACTGGTGAATGAATACAGGGTTCAAGAATTTTTAGATCGAATAAACAAGAACGATCACAAAGAACTGACATTAGTTTCCATTGCAATGGATGTTGGATTCAGTTCTAAGTCAACATTTTACAAGGTATTCAAAGAGGTGGTCAAAGTCACACCTTCAGAGTACATTAAAAGCATGAAAACATAACTGGTTATCTCCTGTATAGGACTTCCCTTGCTTTCTCAAGCACGTTCTCAGATTGTAATTTTCTGTTTTTGTAAATATTGACAAACCAAACATTGGTTGTACACTTTCTATTGATGTCTATGTGGTTTGGACCCTCTTGAATGGTTCTTTTGGTCACACATGGATGTCTTTGATCACATATGCTTGTCTTGGATAGATTTTTTGAATTAAATTTAATGCGGAGTTTTTACATTTTAACAAAGACTTCTCATAACCTTGTCTATGGAATTAGCTTTTACTGAAATCATATATATTGTCTTTTTCGTTCAAAGCCTATTTTTAATTTTCGCTCTTCATTTTATCCCCAGAAAGAATAAATCTGCCAATAAAGTTCTGCAATTATTACTTGGACTCTATGCAATAAGTCTATTTGATAGGGTTTCCTATGTTTTCTTATCCATAGATCAACTTTTTCAATATAGTTACATGTTTAATGGGGTTTACTATTTGATAGGTCCTCTAATTTATCTCTATTTTAAAAAGTTATTATTGAATCAAAATAATGGACTCATATTTTATCATTATGTACCAGTAATTATCTATATGCTCTATTCCATTGTGAATGCCATATTATTTGATACGGTTAGTGAGATTTCAGGATACTTTTATGTTTATTCATTCATATTTGAAACAACATCTGTTGTATCCATTACCTTTTATCTCATTAAATCTAAGTTGATACTAAATCTCTATAAGAGGCAAGAAATGATTCAGCTTTCTTTCAATCAAAATGTCATCAAGTATTTGAATCCCATTTTAATATGTGTAGGTGTATGTGTGATTACATGGACCATATCTATTATTGGTGGTTATCTTTTTGGGTATAGAGTACGCTATATGGATTTGGTTTGGATGACTTTCGGTATTCAGATTTATATTATAGGATTTTATAGTTTAAAGCATCCAGAAATATTTAAAATTACTCTTTTGGAAAATAAGAGTGAGAGATCAGAAAAGAAAGAAAGATTGAGTAAGGAGGATATTGAGAAAATACAAAAGCTCATCGATCTATATTTAGATAAAAACAAAGGATACCTTCGTGAAGATTTAAGTCTTTCAATACTGGCGAAAGAAGTTGGAACAACATCAAACAGTCTATCCTGGCTCTTAAATAACATTTATCAAAAAACGTTTTATCAATTCATAAACGAGTATAGAATTAAAGAGTTTCTTGCCAGAATAGACAACAACGATCATAAAGATTTGACCTTGAGTTCAATTGCTTATGAAGTTGGATTTAAATCCAAATCTACGTTTTATAAGGTATTTAAAGAGGTTGTAAAGGATACTCCATCAGATTATATCAAGAAAAAGGAAAGCAACTCTTAGTTATTTACTTCTTCAAGAACTTGGTCCGATATGAGCGCTCCTTTTTCATCAACATTTACAAACCATACATTGGTCGTACACTTTCTATTGATATCTGTGTTGTTGGGACAGTCTTGAATGGTTCCTTTGATCAAATATCCTTTGTTGGTTTTCTCTGCCGAATATCCGTATTCATTATAGAACTCGCCGTACGTTTTTTGCCATAGTTTCTTACCTTCTTTGTCTGTTTTGATCACCAACATATCATAGTTTCCTTTTCCATAAGAACTGGTGGAGCCAATGATCAAATACCCATCTTCAATATCTAAAATAGAACTTGCCTTATCATAGCTTTTCCCTCCAAATTTTTTGAACCAAATCTCGTTTCCATTGGGATAGTTTTTGGTCAATAATATGTCTGATCGATCTCCGTTAATAGATCCAATGGTTGTGACTTGGATGGAACCACTGTCCGTAGGAATTTTAGGTTGATATTTTAGATTTGTTTTCTTGATGAACCTTATATTTCTTGCTCTGCCATAGGAAAGTAAAACGTGGGTCACTCGATTAAAGACATCTCTTTTAACAGTAATGGCATTTCCATCGGCTAGCAAATTCTCTTTATTAAATATCTGTACCTCTCCTTTTTCATTGCTGTCTGAAAAGTTGAATTGCAATGTCTGATCTGCACTTAAGGAAAGATCATAAGAGACATTTAATTCATCATTGTGATAAGTTCCAACCAAGCCTTCAATATCAGTAGTTGTAGCGGCTTCCGTATTTATTCTCTTGTGTACGATGGTTTTTCCTGAAGCATAATATTCAATCATTTCATTTTCATAAAATTTTACCGAAATGTTTGTATTCACTTTAAAGGTATACGTGTTCTTTCCTGTCATTGGCATTTCCAAGTTCCAGTAATCTCCTTCTTTCCAAAAGACTTTTCCGTCCTTTTCAACAATGCGAACAATCATGTCTTTGTCTGGATCATCGTATTGACCAATAATTTGCACATCTGTATCATTCTTAGCATAATATCTAGAATCGTATTGATCTTTCTTTTTCGTACTTGGATCTAGCAAAATTTTTCCAATTTCTTGTGCAATCAAATTGCTACTAATATTCCCATTATTACTCATAATAAAAATGGTGAGTTCCTCTTCTGGGAATCGGTAAGTTTGAGAATGAAACCCATAGGTGCCTCCTGAATGATGAACAGAAGTTCTTCCCAATCGATCTTCCAATTCAAGTCCAAATCCATACTTTTTAATTTCACTATTTGGGATGGGTTCTTGACTTTTGATCAATAACACATTGTTGTTTCGTTTTGCATGTTGTATAGCTTGCTCAAAATGCAATTGGTCTTTCAGCGTAGTAAATAAGAATCCTTCACCATTGGTTTTCGTTACTGTTGGAACTTCCCACCATTCGCCCCTTCCCCAATCGGAATAGGGATTGGCTCTGTTTGGAATGACTCTCATATATCGTTCTACAAAGGAAGTTTCCTTCATGCCTAAATCTTCAAAGAACTTCTTTGAATACTCATTAAAAGACTGTTCTGTAACTCTTTCAATGATTTCAGCGAGTAAATTATAATTGCTATTGCTATATGAGTATACCGATCCAGGAGCAAAACCTAAATCTTTTTGTTTTTGTAGTAGCTCTAGTACATCATCATTGTCCAAACCAAAACGCCGCCACCAAACAAGTCCATCTAAATCCAACAACTCAACATAATCTCTTATTCCGCTTGTATGATTTAATAAGTGACGTATTCTAATTTTTTCTTGAACATCAGGGTATAATTTTGGAAGATACTTTCGAATATCATCTTCCAGATTCAACTTTTCATAGAATGACAATTGTAAAATCATCAAAGCAGTAAATTGCTTTGCAGTGGACGCAATGTTGGATCGAGTTTTCTCATCAAATGGAACTTGATGTTGCAAGTTTGAAAGTCCGCGATATTTCTCATAAATGATGTCGCCTCCTTTGACAATACCCACAGCGATACCTGGATGATCTTCTTGGAGTTTAGAATTGACGATCGAATCGATTTGTTTAAATGTGTCTTTTTGTGCTGAAATATTGAGGGCAAAAAGAATCAATATGAATGCGATGAATGTTTTCATGACGATGGTAAATTTTGACACAAAGATGTATCAGAAAACAGGTTGAATCGCTTCAAATCTCGATTTGAGACGAAGTTTATGAGACGTTTTTTAGGTACTCTTTAGGAGTAACACCCGTACTTTTCTTAAATGCCCTGTTGAAGGTTGCTTTGCTGTTAAACCCGCAATCTAGGGCGATTCCGAGTAGTGTAGATGTTTTGTGTTCACCGTTTTTAAGCTTCACTTTAACCGCTTCAATACGATGATGATTGATAAAATCATTAAAATTCATTTGGAAACCAGCATTGACTGCGGAAGAAATCATCTTGGTGTTGGTTTCTAATTCTAAAGCAACATCTGAAAGTGTTAATCGTGGATTTTCAAAGATGCGTTTCTTAGAAATGAGGGCTAATATTTTCTCTTTCCACTCATCAATGTTCTTTTCTTCTGTCGAATTTTCTATTGTTGAAGTCGCAACTTCTACTTCATCAAATACATCTACGACTTCATTTTCCATGTCGGATAGAGCTGATACTTTCACTGCATTTGAATAGCCATTGATGGAGATATAATAGAAGACAATGGAAAAACAGAAGTAATACCAAAATTGACTACCATATTTCTCCCAAACTGAGTTGGTGAAAAAGAAGATTCCCCTGAGCGTTAGAACAATCAGTAAAGCAATGGCAAAATTTTGAATCCATCGGAATAGAATGGACTCTGCAAAACTCACTTTGTCAAAGACCAGCTTCTTATAATTAAGGTAGAAGCGTAAACTTAAAACCAAATAAAAGGCCATGGAAGTAAATCCAGTTGCCTGATACCAGACCTTCATGTCTTTGTCGTGTCCATCAGCATAGAAATAGTATTCATCTAAAATGAAGACATCCGTGACAAAAACAATGATGCTGTAGATCATGTAAAGAATTGCAGGAATAAAATGGATGATATCTTTCTTACGAACCTTAAAATTCACATGAAGTAAAGTCTTGGTGTAAAAATAAATGACCGGTCCAATGAGCAATACTTGCATAAAGGGAACGAAGAACATCACCTTTCTAGAGTATCCACCAGCATACCAGTTGGAGTAACCAAACATGTATGGAGCAATGTACATAGAGGTTAAAAACAAGAGTAAACTCAACCATTTATGGGAGGATCGTTTTTGCAAAATCCCTTTTCTTAAAAGAAGGAAAGAAAACACCAACCCATGAGCGAAAAACATGAGTAGTGGAGAACTTTTTTCATTAAAATAAAAGGCAAAATCCATAGACCCTCAATGTAATACTAAAATTTGATTTGAGAATGTTAAATCAGTTGGATGGACTTATTTAACGATAAGTTGTTCTAAATTTTAGTCATGGATTCATTTTTTGAAATTTATAGATTTGATCTCCTTGCTGAACGGTGTATCCTGAAATCGTTCCCTTAGCATTTCGATTGAACTGAAAAGATGCATTGGCACCTTTCAAGAGGAAGATATCATTTCCTGAAGGAGTCAATTTTGCATCGTTTTGAGGAGCTTTTGGATCGTGGAGTAATAAGACATTATCAAAAACTTTGACCTGAAAGGTTCTTTCTAGTTTTGTATCCTGTAATACATAAGCTCCCACATATTCTTTGAGTTTCTTTGCTGAGATTTCCTTCTTCGTGTAAATCTTTAGAGGTTTGTTCAATAAAACACTGGCAATGTAATTAGATACTTCCTGAACTCGATCATATTTAGAATTGGAAAGAATGCAAACAAAAATATCCTCATTAGGAAGGTACAAACCACCTGAAGTAAAACTGAACAAAATACCACCATGCTCAATGGTTTTACTTCCTTGCAATTCCCGCAAAAAGAAACCATAACCATATCCAGTTCCTTTGCCTGATTGAAGCTTTTTTTCTATCGTTAGCTGATCCACTACAAACTGAGAAAGTATGTTTTGAGCTCGCATAGCTCTGTTCCAGAGATATAAGTCTTCTACTGATGATACAATTCCACCAGGAGCATATAAGGCTGATCCGACCATTTCTGGACCTTTTACAAATTGACCTTGTTTGATGTTGTATCCCTGAGGAATCTGTTTCTTTTTGGTGTTGGTTCTGTACCAAAGCCCCGTTGAACTCATATTTAAAGGATCAAATAAGTTTTTTTGCAGGTATTCTTGCAAAGAAATTCCAGTAACGTTTTCCAAAGCTGCACCCAACAAAGGATAATTGGAATTGCTGTATTGCCAAGCGGTTCCTGGTTCAAATGATAGTGGAACTTCTTTGTAATACGTGATCAACTGTTTAGGAGTGTGTTTTTGGGACAACAGGTAGAATTCGTTTTCATCCACATCAAAGTAATCTGGAATGCCTGAGGTTTGAGAAAGCAGATGATGAATAGTCACCTTATACTTCTTGTTAGGATAGTAAGGAACATACTTTTGAATGGGGTCTGTCAAAGACATTTTACCAGCTTCCACCAATTGTAAAATAGCTGCAGAGACAAACTGCTTACTCATAGATGCAATGGGGAAAACCATGTCTGCTTTCAGTTTTCTTTTGGGTCTTAAGGAAGCCAAACCCAATGCTTTCTTATATAAGATTTCTCCATTTTGAGCAATGAGCACAGTTGCTCCAGGTTCATTTTTAGGATATTCTTGCTGAAGAAATTGATCAATCTCTTTAATTTTTTGAGTTGTGTTTTGAGCGAAGCCGGCAGCAATGCTCAACAACAAACAAAGTAATATGAAGTACGTTTTCATAGGGTTATATTTTCTTTAAGGTGATTTTATTACCAATACTCTTTTCATAGTGAAGTTCTTTGACTATTCCGTTTTCAAAAGAAAAGGAAAGTCTGTAGTAGTCCTGTGCATCTTTAAAGGTGTAGTGATTTTCACTGATTTTCAACAACTGTGCTCGTTCTTTCGAGCTAGTAGACGACACGATCATATTGCCTTTGTGCTCTTTGATTGTTAAACTTGTGGTACCATTTTGATAGGTTCCAAGCAGCAACTCTCGATCTTTTCTGGAGATGGTTTGCTCTTGATAAGCCTTCATTATAGGCCAATCATAGACAGTAGCTACGCTAGAAATGAACTCTTGCATGAACCGCTCGCCTCCATCGGAATTCAACAAAATCACCGCACCATCTCCTTTGTTTAAAAGTCCATACAGAAGTCCTGTATAACCAAGATTCTGACCAGCATGCCAGAAAGCATGGGGTTGATCTACTCCTTTTAGGTTAATGCCAAGTCCTTTGTGATTGATTTGTGGTGTCATCATTTTTTGAGTCAATTCTTCATTGATCACTTGGTTTGTTTGGATTCCAATAACCAGCTTGGCCAAGTCCTCAGCCGTAGTCCAAGGTCCAGCGGCTCCTTTTTCAGGATAGATATGGTACTTTTTCTTTTTGAGGGATTTACCGTTGCCGTGATGCCCAGTAGCAATTTCTTTGTTGAGGTTGATATCAGGGCGATATTCATAAGTTGAATTTATCATATGCAACGGATGAAAAATGTACTGCTGAACACATTGTTCAAAAGAAAGACCGCTCACATCTTCAATCAATAATTGAACAATCAAATACCCAGCACCAGAATAGCGTTCAACAGATCCAGGAGTTGTTTTAATATCCAATGATTTTTTGGCTTTTGCAGGAGAAGATTTACTCAAAATTTGCACTAAAGAAGGAATTTGGTCCTTAGGTTTATAACCGAGAAACCCATAATCATCTGTAAGACCAGAACCATGAGACAGAAGATGTCGTAAGCTAACAGATTGTTTTTTGGTCAACTCGTTTTCTCGAACTTTCCATCGTTTTAATTTTTTATTGACATTTTCATCTAAATCGATTTTTCCTTCTTGAACCAATCGAAGTGCTACCAAAGCAGTAATAATCTTTCCAATGGAAGCTGATTGGAACAAGGTTTCTTTGCTTACGGCTTGGCGATGGTCTTTGTCTACATATCCATAGCTTTTCGTCCAATCGATTTTTCCTTGATGAATAACTGCAATACTTGCTCCATGTATTCTGTGCTTTTTGAGTTGATCGTAAATGTTGTAACGAGTTAATTGAGTATCTGTGAATACAGAGGGAAATACAAACCCGTTTTCAACCTGTTGAATTCTTTTATCCAGAGTCTGGGAGAAGCTACTAAAGGAAATGAAGAATAGAAAAAAAGAGAAGATGATCTTCAACAGCATAGATTTCATAAAGTGTGCGTTTTGATAATTTTTGACACAAAATAAGTGCATCAACACACCTCAAGTCTATTCAAATCTAGATTTGAGAGCTATTTTACATGCTTTTGTTGGAACTCTTTTGGAGAAAGATGAGTCAGTGCTTTGAAGGTTCTTTGAAAAGTGGCTTGAGAGTTAAATCCACATTCAAAAGCAATGCCAGTGATCGTAAGATTTTGATCGTTATTTTGAAGCAATCTCGATTTAAATTCTTCCACTCGGAACGTATTTACATATTCATTGAAAGATTTTCCCATATGTTGATTCAACACATAGGAGATTACTTTTTGAGGGGTATTGATGCGATCTACGAGGTCATTTAACTTCAATGTTGGATTCAAAAAAAGTCGGTCTTTCGTCATCGCCTCTTCAAGGGCAGCACTGGTTTTTTTGATGAGCTCAGGAGATATATCCGCCTTCTTGGAAGCTTTCTTATAGTATTTAAAGCTGATGATAGCTCCATTAATTCCCAACCAATAAATCAAAATGATTAAAGGCATATAAACAGGATACCAACCTACAGAACCTAACAACATATTGGATAAAGAAGGAATCAGATAAGGAATAAGGTGAAGCAACCAAATGATAGAAAAGAGCGCAAAGCCTACTATAAATCTTCGGGTCCAGATAAAAACAGCTTCCTTCTTTTTGGTGTACTCACGGATCAAACGATAGGTAAAGAAAAGATAAACCACCAAGGAAATCCATCTAGGAATATCTGCATACATATTATATCGATCCACAAAGTTGACCCAAGATTCATTCTGATTCGGATCAAAAACCCCTAAGATACTTCCAACGATCAAAACAGTGTAAGTGATGTAGGGAACGAGATCAATTAAAACGGTATAGAAATGAGTACGATCCTTTTTATTGAGTCTAAAATCGGGATATAAAATGGTCTTCACATAAAAATAAACAAGTGGACCAATGGGCATGATAACGACCAGAGGAAGAATGGCTCCTAAAATCACTAAAATAGTAGATTGGAATTCGACGGCTTCCAAAAAGTACACATTGAAACATGCAAGTGTAATCAGTAAAATAATCCATGATAGAATTTTATTCGCAGCCTTATTGGTTGGGAATCGACGCAATAAAATAAAGGTGATCAACCCTTGAATGGCTCCAACAAGAATGAGAATATTTAAGGTATTACTGAGCAATACAATGTAGCATTTGTAAGTATCGCGAAGGTATAAATTTCAGGTTAACCTTTCATCAATAATGACACTTCTCCATAGAATAGATTCAGAAAATGTCGAAACACAACGAATTAGGAAAGTTTGGAGAAGAGTTGGCCGTGGATTGCTTGCTTCAAAAAGGGTATCAGATTTTAGAAACCAACTGGCGATTTCAAAAAGCTGAGGTGGACATCATAGCTTCAAAAGCTGAGTGGCTCATTGCTGTAGAGGTAAAGACCCGATCCACCAATGACTTTGGAGATCCACAGGAGTTTGTCAATAAGAAAAAAATCAAGCTGCTGGTTCAAGCGATGGATGAATATGTAAATCGACACAAATTAGAAGTCGAAGTTCGATTTGATATTGTTGCCATTACGATCAACGAAAAACAACTAGAGATTGAGCATTTGGAAGATGCGTTTTATCATTTTTAACCTTAGTGAAGGGTTGACTATAGTCAACCCTTCACTAGCAATTAATTATTATGCAACTAGAAGAAGGATACATTTATCATATATATAACCAAGGAAATAATAAACGTACTATTTTCTTTACTAGAAGTAATTATTTGTTTTTCATAAAGAAAATATGCACTCATATTTTACCTCATGCTGATATTATCGCGTGGTGTCTAATGCCGAATCATTTTCACCTTATGGTCTATATAAAAAACGAATTTATTGAAATTAATAAAGGAGAAAAGCAAAGATCAATAAACCATTCCATTGGAATATTACTAAGGAGTTATACCAGAGCGATTAATAAACAAGAAGATACGACAGGGTCTTTATTTAGACAGGATACCAAAGCAAAATGCGTCAATTGTAATGAAGATTATTTTAGAACTATTCCTTATCGACCAGAAATATATTTAAAAGAGAGTGAGCAACAGTATCCTCAAATATGCTTCGATTATATTCATCAAAATCCAGTTGCTGCAGGTTTGGTTACTAAAGCTAACGACTGGGAGTTTTCTTCTGCGCGAGAATATAGAAATGATGAAGAGGTTTTAGTTTGTAAGAAGCGGGCCTTTGAATTTATCGCCTTTACCAATTCTTAATTCAACCCACCCAAAATAACCTTCAACTCGTCCAACTTTTCTGGATTGGCAATGATTTTTTTATCCATTCCCAAGACAAAATAGGTAGGAGTTGAAGTGATTTGATAGGTTCTGGCAATCTTATTTTCCCATTTATTCAATCCTAAAACATGATGCCAGCCAGGAAGGTTTTTAATGTAATTCTTCCAAATATCGTCCGAAGTTTCCATGGCAAAAGCAATTACTTTTGTTTTTTTCTTGTCTTTCATGAAGTCAAAAACTTGTGGTACTTCTCTTAAACAATGAGAACAAGCAGTACTATAAAAAATGAGTAAATAACTTTGACCGTCTTTCAATTCTGAAAGCTTCATTTCTTTGCCATTTTCCGTCCAAGAAAAATCAGGAGCTACTTTTCCAATGGCAATTGCCATAGACTCTTCAATCTGTTGTTTGAATTCAGCGTTCTGTTTGTCTGCAGGAAGTTTATCAAAATAATTCGTCATCAAATACTCCACCATAGTCAAATTCTTAAGCGCTGCAAATTGAGAAGTTAAAAACTCAATTACATCCTTCTTAAACTCAAGATCTTTTACTTGGGAAATAGAAACATCCACAGCTTTTTTGTGCATGGTCACTTGCTCAGCAGGGTCTTGAGAATAATTCATGTAAAACACATAATCCGCAATTCGGTCTACCAAAAAAGAGGAATTATACAGATGAGTATCTGTAAAGTCAATTCTGTCGTAAAAATGATCAATAACACCTTGAAGATATTCTTGTGAAGTTTTTGCAATCTTGGGTGAATTGTATCGATCTGTTGCTTTGATAAAGTAATAGGCCAACGTTCCTTGAGAACCGGTATTGTATTTTTGCTGGACAGCATAAATGTTTTTAATCGCTTTTTGATAAGCTACTTCAGCTCCCAAAGATGGAGCCTTTAAATAGGCTACTTGCAAGGAATCTACCTTGTATTGTGCCACCGAAATATCGTATAAGAACTTCTGATATAATTGATTCTCTTTCGATTGAGAGAATCTTGTAGTTCCTTCAACATCTCCTGGGTTGAAAGAAAGTGCTACGTCTTCTTTGTTAAAAAGAAAATCGACAAATCCATTGTTCTGCAAGTCATAGGTAATTCTGTAGGATCCTGGTTCAGCGTCTTCTGGAAGGGAAAACTCAAAGGTTCCTACGGTTCTTCTTTTACCATCCATTGTTTCCATTTTTTTCTCGATTTGCGAATTTTTCACAAACTTTTGACGAGCACCTTCTACTTTATAAAGCAGTACCCAAGAGTATTTTTTAGGTGGATGAATTTTTCCTTTGATAGAGTATTGTGCCTGACTAACAGTGCTGATCAATAGTAATAGAATCAAGAATTTTCTCATAAAAATCGATTTGAGATTAGCTTCCCAAGAAGCGTACCAAAAGTACTGTTTCTGATGTAAATAAACGAGATTAATTCCATAGGAGTTTGTTAAAAATGAAGGATTCGCTATTCCATTTGACTCTCCATTTTCGACTTTTTTGATCAAAGCCAACCGCTTAAAAATATGTAAATTCGAAAAAAATAAATCAATATGAGTTTTCAGGATAAAGTAGTTTGGATCACAGGAGCTTCTTCAGGAATTGGGAAAGCTTTGACATTGGAATTGTCAAAACAAGGCGCGCTGCTGATCATCTCGGCACGAAAAGAACAAGTGTTGAACGAAGTCAAAGATTCATGTTCGCATCCTGAAAGAGTGAAGGTTCTACCATTGGACTTAGAAAAATATACTGAATTTGATCAAAAAGCCAAAGAAGCCATTGGTTGGTCGGGTAGAGTTGATATTCTAGTGAATAATGGCGGAATCAGTCAGAGAGCTCTTGCCAAAGACACCGATATTAGTGTCGACAAAAGAATCATGGAAATTAATTACACAGGAACAGTGGCATTGACAAAAGCCGTTCTCCCTCATTTTATCGAAAGAAAGCAAGGCCATGTAGTGGTCACTACGAGTATCGTTGGGAAGATTGGAACACCTCTCAGATCTACGTATGCGGCTTCCAAACATGCCTTACACGGGTTCTTTGATAGTCTCAGAGCTGAGGTTTACAATGACAATATTGATGTGACTTTGATCTGCCCTGGTTATGTTACCACAAACGTTTCTATGAATGCATTAACGGGTGATGGATCTGCACAACGATCTATGGACAAAGCTACTGCCAATGGTATTAACCCAGACCGATTTGCCAAACTCATGGCAAAAGCCATTGCGAAGAAAAAGCAAGAAGCGTATATCGCTGGAGCAAAAGAAAAGTTAGGTGTTTATGTAAAAAGATGGATTCCGAAGCTATTCTCCGTGATGGTGAGAAAGTTAAGTGTTACTTAAAGAAGTCAATCCCCTCGAAGTATCCAATAATGGCTTGCTTCATGAGGACTGTTTGTTCTCCTCCTTTTAAATTGGGTAGTTCTGTAAGCATTTTGTAGTGCGGCCAGCCATCATTATCAAAGTAGTCAAATTCATAATAACCATAAGGTTCTAGCAATCGGCAAATGGCAATATGCATGAGGTTTACTTTCTCGTCTTTTTTAAATCTACGTTTTCCTTGACCTAATTCTTGAACGCCAATTAAATAGATAATGCCATCTAGATTTAAATCTTCTCCATCAGAGAATTGTTTGGTGAGTTCTTCCACCAAATAATCCCATTTATCTTTTAATGTTGCCTCTTTTTGCATGCTGTAATTTAGAAGAACAAAGGTAGTAGATTTTGGCTACTTTTGTTCAGATGGATTTGCCTAAAAAACTTCAAGACAAACTTCAAAAAAGAATCGAGAATCAATCATTGAGAAAACTTCCCAATGAGTTGAATTTGATCGATTTTGCTTCGAATGATTATTTAGGTTTGTCTCAAGATGTCAATGTGTTTGAAAGAGCGCATGAGTTTTTGTTGGAGCTAGAAATTCAACAAAACGGAGCCACGGGTTCTCGATTAATTTCAGGAAACCATTCACTATATGCGCAGGTGGAAGAATTTTTGACTGAGTTTCACGATTCAGAATCGGCATTGATCTTTAATTCTGGTTACGATGCCAATATTGGTTTTTTCTCATCCATTCCACAACGGGGAGATGTGATCTTATTTGATGAATTGGCACATGCATCCATCAGGGATGGAATTACGATGAGCAATGCCAAATCCTATAAATTCAAACACAATGATCTAGCAAATCTTGAAATGTTATTGAAGCGTGTTACTTCGAGCAAGGTTGGGAAGTCTCAAGATGGTCATGTCTATGTTGTTACTGAGTCTGTATTCTCCATGGATGGAGACTCTCCAGACCTCAAGAGAATAAGTGAATTAGCAACGACATTTGGAGTTCATTTGATTATTGATGAAGCGCATGCCGTGGGCGTTTATGGAGCTCGAGGAACTGGACTAGTTCAGCGAGAAGAAGTGGGTGTTTTTGCCCGAATTGTGACCTTTGGAAAAGCATTGGGATGCCATGGCGCAGCCATTTTAGGATCGGAAAAACTCAAAGAGTATTTGGTCAATTTTGCTCGAAGCTTTATCTACACCACGGGACTTCCACCGCATTCTTTAGCAACTATTTTATTGAGTTATCAAGAGATGATACACTCGAGAAAACAAGAAGCTTTGAGAGATAATATCGAGTTCTTTAATGAAGAACTTGCAAGATTAAATCTTCAAAAAGAATTTATTAAAAGTGACTCAGCTATTCATTGTTGCATCATTTCAGGAAATGAACACGTGAAATCCATCGCAAAAGAACTTCAATGTCAGGGTTTTGATGTCAAACCAATTCTTTCTCCAACTGTAGCAGTTGGGCAAGAGCGAATCCGATTCTGTTTGCATACCTACAATTCTTTTGCTGAGATCACCGATGTCTTAACGATGCTTCGTACTTTTGTATCATAATCCTGAACTTCTACACTGAGCCTGTCGAAGTGTGATTTAGGATCTTTCTTGATCTCAAGATTTCACCATGAACGATAACTATACAATTTTAGATGTTTTTGAGTACTCCGCTGAAGCAACTGTCATCAAGGCAAAGTTGGATTCGGAAGGGATCAAAACGATGTTCATGGATGAAAAAACCATTGATAGCGATCCATTATTGAGTCAGGCAATTGGTGGAGTTAAGTTGCTTGTTTTCAATGATGATTTGGAAAAAGCGCACAAGATTTACACAGAGATCAGAACCTATGCAAAAGATGAGGAAGGACGAGAAATGGAATGTCCTTCTTGTGGATCTCATCGAATTTTGGTCGCACCACTCAAAAGGAAGAATATGTTTTTCATGCTCTTTCCCTTTTTTGAGAGAAAGCGACATATATGCAACGATTGTAAAACAATTTTTTAATGTCGAAAAAGTATTTTATCACTGGAATTTCTACGGAAGTAGGAAAAACGATTGCCTCGGCCATTGTAACTGAAGCTTTGGAAGCCGATTATTGGAAGCCTATTCAGTCAGGAGATTTGCACTATTCAGACACGGATAAAGTGAAAGGACTGATCTCAAATTCGAAGTCTGTTTTTCATTCGAATTCCTATGCCTTAGAAACCCCTATGAGTCCACATGCATCTGCTGAGATTGACGGAATTCATATCAATCTTGAAGAGATCAAAGAACCCGAAACAGAGAATCATTTGGTGATTGAAGGTGCAGGAGGGTTGTTAGTTCCATTGAATGATACGGATACAATATTGGATTTGATTCAGTCAGAGCATCGTGTTATTGTCGTTTCTAGGCATTATTTAGGAAGCATCAACCATACATTATTGACAGTAATTTTATTGAAGAAGAAGGGCTTTGATGTTTCCATCATTTTTTCTGGTGATGAACATCCAACCACAGAATCAATCATTGCCAAGATGACCCAAGTTCCTATTCTAGGTCGAATTGACGACGAACCCTATTTTGATCAGAATGTGATCAAAGAGTATGCAGAAAAATTTAAAGCTGTTTTGTAAATGAGTTTACGCGAAAGAGATCAAAAGCACTTGTGGCATCCACTCAAACAACATCAGTTAAACCCTGAAAGTTTGGCGATTGTGAAAGCCAAGGGTTGCATCCTTACAGACGAAGAGGGTAATGAATACATTGATGCTATTTCTTCTTGGTATACCTGCGTATTTGGACATTGTAACGAGTTCATTACAAGTCGAGTTTATGAACAAATGCAACAATTGGATCAGGTGATGTTTAGTGATTTTACGCATGAGCCAGCAGTAAAATTGTCCGAAGAACTCATCAAGATTTTACCCGAAGGACAAAATAGAATCTTCTTTAATGACAACGGTTCTACAGCTGTGGAAGCAGCGATTAAGATGGCACTTCAATACTATTTCAATCAAGGAGAAAAACGCTCAACATTCATTGCATTTGAAGATGGTTTTCACGGTGATACATTTGGAGCGATGAGTGTTTCAGGACTGTCTGTTTACAATGGTCCGTTTGAAGATTTTCTGATGGAAGTAAAACGAGTACCCGTTCCTAATGGAGATAATCAACAAGAGATTTTGACATTGCTCAAGGAGTACATTGAACAATATGATATCGCTGGATTTATCTACGAGCCCCTAGTTCAAGGTGCTGCAGGAATGAAAATTCACGATGCTCAAGGGTTGAACTCCATTCTTTCCTTTTGCAAATCCAAAGGTGTATTGACTATTGCGGATGAAGTAATGACTGGATTTGGAAAAACGGGAAAAAACTTTGCTTCTGACTATATCGAAACCAAACCCGACATCATTTGTTTGAGCAAAGCGTTGACTGCGGGATTGTTACCAATGGCCATCACTTCTTGCACGGAGGCTATTTATGAAGCTTTTTTAAGCAATGACATTGCCAAAGGATTCTTCCATTGTCATACCTATTCGGCGAATCCAGTGGCCTGCTCTGCTGCTTTGGCTGGAATCGAGTTATTACAAACAGAAGAAATTCAGAAGCGTATTCAAAAAATTAGTCAAGCACATCAGGAGTTTGTGCGTCGAATTCAAGATCATCCAAAGGTAAAATCTACAAGATCTATTGGAATAATTTTCGCTTTAGACTTAAACACCGAATCCGAACGATATGGTGGATTGAGAGATAAATTATTAAAGTTCTTTATGGAACATGGCGTCTTTTTAAGACCTCTAGGAAATACGCTGTATTTACAAGTTCCTTATGTTATTTCAGAAGAAGAACTAACGAAAGTATATGATACTTTGGAAGCCTCTTTAGGGCTCGTCTAGTTTTCCAGTAATCAGATCAACTTTATTATCTAAATCAGTCAGGAAGACATAGAGTTTTTCATAGTTCCAAGAGTCGTCATACTTTTCCGCAACTACTCGAATCACAGCGCTTCCTTTAGGACCACTAATCGGAATTTTTAGATCGGCACTGCCTTCATCGTTACTGAAATTAATACTTCCAGAGGCCATTCCATCTTTTTCTATGGGCTCACCCAAGGCTTCCAAAACGATTGGGTTTGTAGAAGCTTTTTCAAGAGCATATTGTGCAGGCTCTGAATCGGAGATCATTGAGGTTACCCCAAGAATCAAGGATCCGATTCCCAAAAAGAATAAAACAATCAATGTCAAACACCCCATGGTAGGGACAAACCAGAGCCAATTTCTTTTGAACCAACTCTTTTGCTGTACTTGTTCCAAAACGTAAAATTTTAAACAAGATAGCCAAAAAATACATTTTATTTTGATCAAAACTATATTTCTCTCTGACCACATGAATGAGGCCACAAAACACACGAATATTCCCAAATGCTGAAAAATCGAAGATTTTTCTTCGTGTTGATAGTTGGAACAGTATTTTCAGATAAGATTTGTGAATTCGTGGCATTAGTATTTCAATTTTAAAGCACAATTCGATGTTAGATTTCACTAGAATCCTATGGTCAATATTTGAAGTTGCCCTATTTTTGCCTTCAAATTCATTCGCCTTGAAAGAACCGATTTCCATAACATCCATTTCATCTATTTCAGCCTTAGGAAAGAGTCAAAAAGATATTTGGAATCAGTATTTGAATGATAATCATTCTATTCGGGAGAAGGAATTTGCAAGTTTCAAAGCTTTGGTCGCTGAACTCCCAGAAGGTGTTAAAAAAGAGATTCAAGAGCTCAGAAAATCAGAGGCTAAATACAAAAAGTTAGACGATACGGTTTTGTTTGCGATCCATGTATCCAGAAAAGCGGTCGAAAAAGCAGGATGGAATCAAGAAGATCATTTTGGAGTCAACTTTGGTTCTTCAAGAGGAGCCACTCAGCTCTTTGAGAAATATCATGATGAGTTTCTCAACAATCAAAACACCTCAACGCTCACTTCACCCACAACCACATTAGGAAATATCTCTTCTTGGATTGCGCATGACCTGCGATCACAAGGACCAGAAATTTCACATTCCATCACCTGTTCTACGGCATTGCACGCAGTATTGAATGGAATTGCTTGGATTCAATCGGGAATGACCGATAAATTTTTGGTAGGAGGAAGTGAAGCATCATTAACAGACTTCACGATCGCTCAAATGCGAGCACTCAAAATCTATGCGAAGACGAATGATGATTTTCCCTGCAAGGCACTTGACTTAGACAAGAAAAAGAACACGATGGTGTTGGGAGAAGGGGCTTCTGCCATCTGCTTGGAGAAAGGAACGGATGTAACCTCTATTGCTAAAATCATTGGGATTGGGTACGCAACAGAACCTTTGGAACACAACATTTCCATTTCTACGGAAGCCGATTGTTTTCAACGTTCCATGCAAATGGCCATCAAAGATCAAAATCCAGATGAGATTGACGCCATTGTGATGCACGCACCAGGAACGGTCAAAGGAGATTCGTCTGAAGTGAAGGCAATTGAAAAGGTTTTTTGTAACAAAATGCCATTTTTGACTACTAATAAGTGGAAACTAGGGCACACCTTTGGAACATCTGGAATGCTAAGTCTAGAATTGGCCATCCTTATGTTGCAACATCAACAACCAATCGCTGTTCCATTTGCTATGAAACAAAGCCTACCTAATACCCTAGAAAAAGTACTGGTAAACGCTGTTGGTTTTGGAGGAAACGCTGTTTCCATTTTGCTTTCGAAATAGACCATTTCGTTTGCATCAAAATTGCTATATTTAATAACTTTTAAAAACAATAACACTATGACGGAATGGTTTTCTGAACTGTCTTCTTTTGACAAGTTTTACTGGGTCATAACTGGAATTTCTTCGCTTTTTTTCATTTTCATCTTAATCAGCACTTTTATTGGTGGTGATGTTGACGATGTGGGAGACGTTGATGCAGAAATTGATGCAGATACGGGCGCAGGTTTTCAGTTTTTCACATTGAAAAATACCGTGGCATTCTTCGCAATGTTCGGTTGGAGTGGAGTTTCAAGCATTAATGCTGGAAATTCTAGCACTACTACTATTATCATATCCGTGATTTGTGGATTGATTATGATGGTGCTTGTTGGTTTGTTAATGTTTTACATGCGCAAGCTGAACCACAGTGGTACCTTAAAAATGAAGAACGCTATGGGAGCTATTGGAGAAGTATACACGACTATTGGAGCAGAGCGTTCTAAAATTGGAAAAGTCCAAGTAAAAGTGCAGAGCGCATTACGCGAATTAGAAGCTCTGACGGACCATGATACGGATCTTAAACAAGGTGTCGTCATTAAGGTGGTAGAAGTTACCTCGAACGGAATATTAATTGTTGAACCTCAAAAAAAATAAAAATGTCTATGTTAAATTTAATCATGTTACAAATTGACGGTTTCTTAGGAGGAACTGCAACCGTAGTAGTCGGTATCTTAATACTGGTGATCCTTTTCGCAGCCTTTGTGAGAAGATATAAGCGTTGTCCTTCCGACCGAATTCTAGTTGTTTACGGTAAAGTTGGAGGGGGCCAATCCGCCAAGTGTATCCACGGGGGTGCAGCCTTTATTGTACCAGTAATTCAAGATTATCAATACTTGGATTTAACACCTATTTCCATTGAAGTAAATCTAATCAACGCCTTATCGAAACAAAACATTCGTGTGAATTTTCCTTCTCGATTTACCATTGGTATTTCTACCGAACCTGGTGTGATGCAAAATGCAGCTGAGCGTTTGTTAGGATTAGGTTTATCTGACATCCAAGAACTGGCGAAAGAAATCATCTTCGGACAATTACGTTTGGTAGTTGCTTCTATGGATATTGAAGAAATCAATGCAGATAGAGATAAGTTCTTGACCAACATTTCTAAAAGTGTTGAATCTGAATTGAAGAAAGTTGGTTTGAAATTGATCAACGTAAACATTACGGATATTGTTGACGAGTCAGGATATATTGAAGCCCTAGGAAAAGAGGCGGCTGCACATGCGATCAACGCAGCTCGTAAATCGGTTGCTGAGAAAAATAGAGATGGATCCATTGGTGAAGCCAATGCAGTTCAGGATCAAAGAACGCAGGTAGCGGCCGCAAATGCGAAAGCAGTTGATGGAGAGAATACTGCGAAGATTGAAGTTGCAAATTCAAATGCACTAAGAAGACAGAAAGAAGCGGAAGCGGAAAGAGCTGCTGCAGCATCAGAGAAAGTCCAAGCAGCAAAAGCATTGGAAGAAGCGTATGCAGCAGAACAAGAAGCTGAAAAAGCAAGAGCAGAACGAGAAAGAGCTTCTCAAACAGCAGATATTATTGTACCAGCTCAGATTGATAAGAATAAGGTAGAGATCGATGCTGAGGCCGAGGCTGAAAAAATTAGAAGAAGAGCAAAAGGTGAGGCGGATGCAATCTTCTTGAAAGCACAGGCGGAAGCAAAAGGAGTCTTTGAGGTCCTAACAAAACAAGCTGCAGGTTTGGATCAAATCGTAAAAGCTGCTGGAAACGATTCTCAAAATGCAGCTTTGCTATTGATTGCTGATAAATTGCCTGAGTTGGTGAGATTACAGGCTGAGGCTATCAAGAATATTAAGATTGATAAGGTGACTGTTTGGGAAGGAGGAAACTCAAAGGATGGAAAGACTTCGACTTCCAACTTCATTTCTGGAATGTATAAATCAGTTCCACCATTGCAAGAAATGTTCAACATGGCAGGGATGCAATTACCTGATTATCTGAAAGGTAAAGAGCTTTCGGATGTCGTAGATGCAAGTGATGCCAGTCCTACAAAGATTGTCGATATTGAAGAACCCAAAGAATCGGATACGACAGATTCCGATTCAGCAGAAACTGAAACAAAATAAGTAAATTGCAAAGCCGTCTTTTTGACGGCTTTTCTTAGTTTATATATGATGAGATTTAGAACGTTTTTTCTACTACTATTGCTATGTATAGGTTGCCAAAACACAGAGATTGATCCTTTGCAAAAGGCATTGAATTCAGATGTGCCAGCCATTAAAAAGGTCATGGAGAATCCAGATAAGTACGAGGTGCAAATTATGTTTACTGAAGTCAATAGGGACAAATCAGGAAAAATTACCTTCAGTGATTATGAATATCGAGTAGATGAGGATGTTTATTTCTATCCAGCTAGTACGGTGAAATTACCCGCTTCTATTCTCGCTTTGGAAAAGTTGGCAGAATATAAAGAAATCAACAAAGACAGCCGATTTCGGGTCGAAACAGACAGTATAGAGACCAGTACTGCTATTGAGATTCGTAAGATTTTCGCAGTAAGTAATAATGAAGCATACAACCGATTGTTTGAGTTTATTGGGAAGGATGAGTTCAACGAAAGACTCAATTCAAAAGGAATCAATGCGCGAATCTCACATCGACTTTCAACACCGAATGCCGATGATCTAACAAGCAAACCTGTGGTTTTTAATACCATGGATTCCACTTTAACCATTCCCAAAAGAACCAACAAAGAGATTGTTTCTCTTCAGAAGACATCAGTGTTAAAAGGTGTTGGTTATATGGAAAATGATAGTTTGATTTCAAACCCTAAAGATTTCTCTAAGAAAAATTACTATCCTATTAGCTCCATGCATGGAACCATGAAGCGACTCATTTTCCCGAACCTATTTCCCGAGGAACAACGATTTAAGCTGAATGGCAAAGATCGTATTGGGTTGATTAATGGGATGATGCTAGTACCCTGGCAATATGGATACAGCAAAAGAGATTATCCAGATAACTATGTGAAATTCTTCGTCATTGGAGATTTGGTCGGTGAACACAAACCAAAAGATCTTCATATCTATAACAAAGTAGGCTATGCTTATGGGTATTTGATTGATTGCGCCTATATTTTTAATGAAGCAACCAACAAGGATTATTTTATCACAGCCGTTATTCATGTGAATGAGAACGGAATATTCAATGATGATCAGTATGAATATGACGAAATTGGAATTCCTTTTCTAGCCGAGCTTGGGAGACAATTGGTGAATCATTCGGGTAAGATTCCTGAGAAAACCACTACAAATTAAAACGTCTTTGTAAACCTTCTTTGTAAGAACTACTGATGGGAATTTTGTGGTCTTGAATGTGAATATGATTGTTCTCAATTTTGTCTACAACGTTGATGTGGATTAAGTAAGATTGATGCACTCTTACAAAATGAGTAGCAGGCAACTTCTGAATCAATTAGAAGATAAACAGACAGACTTAAATCAACACAA
>CAZTFN010000012.1:0-11846 GCA_964612905.1 uncultured Flavobacterium sp.
TAATGATGAATAAAGCTAAAACACTGTAACCGATTTTTTTCTTCATGATCAATGATTTTTATTTTGAAATATCAGAAGACAAAGAAATCAGGAATCTCAGTATGAGCTTGGGTTTTTATACCGCCATTTTTACGACAATTTTGATTTTGAAGTTATACAAGACGAATGGGAAGCTGTAAAAAATCAAAGTTTTGCTTCTTAATCAGGTAAGCGATTCGAAACACCATAGCAATATTCAAGAGATAAGCCACCAAGAAAATAATTAGTAATAATGGAACATCAGGAAGTAACCTTGATAAGGTAAAAGGAGTTAGAATCAATAATAGATTCAAGGTAAGTGTGAACAGAACCTGAAAGTTTACAATTCGACGTGCTATATCATCCACAAACTCTGAATCTCGATTGTTACGCCATAAGACGATTGGAAATATGACATTGCCAAAAGGAATTCCAAGGAAGGACAAAATAGAGAAGTTGATTATTTTCAACGTTGTGATCTCCGATTCTCTAGAACGCTTTACTTGTACAAACTTCTCTTGAAGATCATTCGTATCCATCTCAAATTCTTCAGCAAGTGCGGTTAACGAATATCCTTTGGGAACCTTATTCGAACTTTCCAAACGTTGAATGGTTCGTAAAGACAAACCTGTTTTAGAAGCCAGATCTTTTTGGGTATAACCCTTCTCCTCACGTATGGATTTTAATATACTCACAAGAAAAATATTCTTGAAGTAAATATAGTGTGGAATGTTGGATTACCTAACACATGGCGTAAGGTTTATCATAAAATGAACTCATGATACTAAAGAAGTAAAAAGCCTTCCGATTTCTCGGAAGGCTTTTTATATTTTTTAAAGTACACGTTTCTTTAAAAGATCTATTTAATCTTCAACACCTGTCCAACTCGAATCTCATTCCCAGATAAATTGTTCAGTTTTTTCAATTGCTCAACACTCAGTCCATACTTCTGGGCAATAGAATACAAGGTCTCTCCGCTTTTCACTGTATGTGTTTCTGAACTAGTATTGTCCTTAGGTTTGATAACTTCAGTATTCGTTTGTTGCACTACCTTCGTAGCAATTCCCAATGCTTTTACATTCGTAATCAAAAATTCAGATCGTCTATTCGCTTGATGTTCTTCCTTTGTACATTTCACACGATTGCTATGGGTGTCATTATCCACACAGCCATTCGTGAGTTTGGTCTCTCCATATCCATTGCCACTGATTCGATCTTCATCAATTCCTTTGGAAACAATATAACGTACCGTAGACTTTGCTCTTTTGTCTGATAAAATTTCGTTGTAGCGAGACTTTCCTCTGGCATCTGTATGAGAGGTTGATTCAACAATCAATTTAGGGTAACGCGTCATTGTTTGAACAATATCATCCAATTCTTTTGCAGCATCTGGTCTAATATCTGCTTTGTTATAGTCAAAGAAAATCGGATCAATACGAATCATTAATTCATCTCTATCATTGTAGACAAAATCATCCACGATTCCCAAGTCAAAATCCAAATCCAACTCTAAAGACATTGCCTCGGTTGTTTTAAAGGTATTAGAATCGGGTTTATAATATTCCTTTGAAGCTTTCACTACGTATTGTTCATTACAAGGTAATAAGTAGCTGAATTTTCCTGAGACACCTGTAATGAGCTCGCTCACCAAGCTATTGTCTGCTGTTTTTATGAGCTCAATTTTCACATTTCGTAACGGTACTCCAAATTTCTTATCAACCACAATTCCAGAAATTTCTTGCTTACAAGGTTCTTCTTTTACGATAATCACATCTTCTAATTCGTAGGTAAACGAATAGATATCATCATCTCCTACTCCACCTTCTCTGTTTGAAGACAGATATCCTGTCATACTCTCTTTGTCAATATAGAAAGCAAAATCATCTGACTTGCTGTTTACAGGTGCCTTCATATTGATAGGCGACTGAAAGTCTCCAGCTTCTATAGGACTTGTAAATACGTCCAATCCTCCCAAACCGAAGTGTCCATCAGAAGAAAAATACAAAGCGCTATCTGTGACAAAAGGAAACATTTCTCTTCCTTCTGTATTGATTTTATTGCTCATGGTTTGAATCGGTCCGAATGTATTGTCAGCCTTAATATCCACGAAAAAGATGTCTGTTTGACCAACCGACCCTGGCATGTCTGATACAAAGTACAAACGCTTTCCATCTGGACTCACAGCTGGATGTCCTATCGAATATTCATCGCTATTAAAGGGCAGCTCCATAATATTTTGCCATTGATCGTCAATCCATTCTGCTTTGAATATTTTAAGGTTGGTAATTCCTTTTTTATCTTTTCTACGCTTCTTTCCTTCTGTATTATTTCTGGTAAAATACATGGTTTTCCCATCTGGAGAAAAAGATGCAGATGACTCATGATACCTTGAATTCAACACTTCTAGAGGTTGTTTTCCAACTTCAATAGAATCATTTATACTCATGGTGTAGAAATCCATGAATCCTCGATTGTTCCAAGTATGTCGTCTTTTAACGAAGTTAGATTGAGGCTTGGTTGATGCAAACAAAATACCACCTTGATAAGGAATTGCTCCATAATCGGATTGTTCTGTATTGACAGATTGCATGTTTTCCAATGTAAACTTAGGATCCTTAGGTTGTAAGTCTTCAAGATTCAACGTGGAGCTTGCAAAATTAGATCCTCTTGCATCTTCTTTTTGTTTCTCGCTAAACTCTTTGATCCAACGATCGGATTCTTGATAGTTTCCAACTCCTCTCAAAGCTTGACCGTATCTGAATAGATATTCTGGTGCAATGCTATCTTTATTGTTGTCAGAAAATAATTTCTCGTACCATTTGACCGCACCTTCCATACTAGAGTTAAAGTAATAACAGTTTCCGAGTCTTTGTAAAACGTGTACAGAAGAGTCTTTTGCTACGAGATTTTCATACAATTTAGCAGCTTCTGAATAGGCTAGATTCTCGTAATATTTATCTGCTTTTTTGGTGCTTTTATTTTGTCCAAAAACCTGTCCTGCGATCAGCAAGAACAAAACGAATATGTGAACTATTTTTTTCATGTGTTTTGTTTTTAAGACTAAAAGAATCTAGGTGATTTAATTCCACTGTTACTAAAGTTAAAGTCAAACAACAGGAATATTTCGTGAGATCCTGTGTTAAAGTCGCCAAGGTTGCTTATGGTATAGTCATAAGCATATCCAATTCGTAAGTTTCTAGAAGCTCTTACATTGACCAATGCTGAAACCGAATCGTCTAATCGATATGAAAGCCCCAATTCAAAACTATCATTGAACAAGAGGTTTCCAGAAAGATCGATAGACAAAGGAGCTCCTGGGACTGCTTTTATCATTGTACTTGGTTTTAACTTAATCTCATTGGTTAAATCAAATACATATCCACTCGTTAGGAACATGTGCATCTCATCAGTTGCTCTGGTAATGGCTCCATTGCTTCTTTCGAAATGAACTGTTTGCAGTATGTTGGGCATTGAAAAACCTAAATAAAATCTTTCTTTATAATAAAAGGCTCCTAAACCAAAATTAGGGTTGATCCTATTTAGGTTGTTATCAAATGCAGGGTCACCAGGATTGGTGGTTTCCAACAATGATAAAGGAGCATTCATGGCACTAAATCCTGCCTTGATCCCAAATGCCAAATTAGCCTCCTCACTCACTTTCAATGTGTAGGAGAAATCGGCATAGACATTCTGCTCTGTTAAGGGTCCAATTTTATCAGCAATGGCTGAAAAACCAAGTCCCACATTTTTCCCCACTGGGGCATGTAAGTTGAAAGTTAAGGTTTCTGGTGCTCCATCAATACCTACCCATTGTGATCTTCCTAAGAAGTTCAATGCTAGGGCATCGTAAGACCCTGCATAGGCAGGGTTCACGATGTTCATATTGTACATGTACTGAGTGTACTGAGGATCTTGCTGTGCATTTACCGAAACAGTAAAAAACACAACTGCAGCTACGAATACGATTTTTTTCATTTGTAATGCTTTCATCTTAATTATCTGTTTAAATAAATCCATCCTGTAATTGGTTTTCTACCATCTTTGTTAAAACGTATAATGTAATAATAAGTACCTGCCGGAACGGGTTCACTCTTATTGAGTGTGAGTCGTCCGGTTGAGAATCCATCCCACCAAACTGGGTTGGCTCTTCCGTTGTTCTTGTAATCGTATACTTGATTACCGTATCTGTTGTAGATTTCAAGTTCGAAGTCTGGATAGTTGGCCAATGCTGGGATCACAAATGTATCGTTCACTCCATCATCGTTTGGCGAGAATCCTTCAGGAATCAAATCACAATCGGTTACGTCGATATGATCTGGGATTCCATCTGTATCACAATCCAACATAAATTCATCCTCTGTAAGAATTCCATCTCCATCATCATCCTGATCTAGGTAATCCGGTGTTCCATCTCCATCGGTATCATCATTGGTTGGATCGCCATCACCATCCAAATCTTCATCAACTGTATCTACTCCATCACCATCATCATCCACATCTTGGAAGTCACGTCTACCATCGCCATCCGTATCGATTGGCTGATTGATGAGTTCACCACTATCTGGGAAGGTTTCTATTGGATCGTACAATCCATTGCTTCCTGATTGTGTATCTGCTCCGTCAATCACACCATCACCATCTGCATCTGGTGCTCCTGAATCTGATTCGAACAAGTCTGTCAATCCATCACCATCGGAATCTAAATCCAAATGATCTGGGATTCCGTCTCCGTCTGTATCTAGAGTAAAGTCGCCTCCGTTTTCAACGATATCTGGAATACCATCATTGTCATCATCAATATCGATCACATCTGGAACTCCATCGCCATCAAAGTCGGTCAATACGGTAATCGTCACTGTATTCGTAGAACAAACTGCAGGAGTCACATCCACATTACATACTGTGTAATCTACCGTCACGGTTGTTCCTTCTTCTCCTGGCGCTGGTGTGTAACTAATTTCACCTGTTAATGGATCAAAGGCAATGGTACCGGCTGCGGTTCCTGTTCCAGCATCCGTCAAACTAATATTAGCTCCAGGTAAGAAATCGTCATTCAATAAAATATCGAATGTTCCTGTAGTTCCAATCGTCACTTCAAAGGCATCTGGATTTGTTACTACCTCCAATGGATTTGGATCCGTAACATCTGGGTTGCCATCATCGTCATCATCTGGATCGGTCACATCTGGGTCACCATCTCCATCATTGTCTGCCAATACTGTGATGGTCACAGTATTCGTAGAACACACCAATGGACTTACTGCAGTATTACATACCGTGTAATCTAATGTCACTACGGTTCCCTCTTCTCCAGGTGCTGGTGTATACGTCATTTCACCTGTTAATGGATCGAAGGTTGCAATTCCCATCGCAGTTCCTGTTCCTGCATTTGTAATTAATGTATTCACTCCTAGGAGGAAATCATCATTTGCAAGAATATCCAAGGTTCCAGAGTTTCCTTCTACAATGGTAATTGCGTCTGGAGCTGTGGTTGGTGTATCTGGATTCGGATCTGTTGTATCTGGGTTTCCATCGTTATCATCGTCTGGATCCGTCACATCTGGATCACCGTCACCATCATTGTCTGCCAATACTGTAATGGTTACTGTATTGGTTGCACAGACTTCTGGAGTGACTGCCGTATTACATACTGTATAATCTACGGTTACCGTGGTTCCTTCTTCACCATCGGCAGGCGTATAAGTCATTTCCCCTGTTAACGGATCAAAGCTTACGGTTCCTGTAGCGGTTCCAGTTCCAGCATCTGTTATGCTCGTATTGGCTCCAGGTAAGAAGTCGTCATTCACTAAAATGTCCACGGTAGCACTTTGTCCTTGTAATACTGTTAAAGCATCTGGAGCAGTTTCTACTGTCAATGGATTTGGATCTGTTGTATCAGGGTTTCCATCGTTGTCATCATCTGGATCCGTGATATCTGGATCACCATCACCATCATTATCTGCTTGAATTGTAATGGTCACCGTATTTGTAGAACACACGGCTGGAGTAACTCCTTCATTACATACCGTATAATCCACGGTTACTGTGGTTCCTTCTTCACCTGCTGCTGGAGTGTAGGTCATTTCACCCGTTAATGGATCAAAACTTACCGTTCCTGTAGCAGTTCCTGTTCCCGCATCAACTATGCTTGTGTTGGCTCCAGGTAAGAAGTCATCGTTTGCTAGAATATCCAATACGGCATCGTTCCCTTCTACAATGGTAATCTCATCCGCAGCGGTTGTTGGCGTGAATGGATTCGGATCTGTTGTATCTGGGTTTCCATCATTATCATCATCTGGGTCTGTTACATCTGGATCACCATCGCCATCATTATCAGCCAAGATGGTAATTGTCACCGTATCTGTGGCACATACTGGCGGAGCAACCAAGTTGTTACATACTGTATAATCTACTGTTACTGTTGTTCCAATTTCTGCCGCAGTTGGTGTATAGGTCAATTCTCCTGTGAGTGGATCAAACGAGATGGTTCCTTGCGCCGTTCCAGTTCCAGCATCTACAATGCTTGTATCTGAGCTTGGGATAAAGTCATCGTTTGCTAACACATTAATAACTCCGTCATTTCCTTCTACAATCGTCAGTGCGTCTGGTGCGGTCACCACATCAAACTGATTTGGATCTGTTGTATCTGGGTTTCCATCGTTGTCATCATCAGGATCCGTTACATCTGGATCACCATCACCATCATTGTCTGCTAAGACTGTAATGGTTACGGTATTGATAGAACAAACTTCTGGCGTTACTGCAGTATTACAAACGGTATAGTCTACTGTAACGGTTGTTCCTTCTTCTCCAGGTGCTGGCGTATACGTCATTTCACCAGTTAACGGATCAAAGACAATTGTACCTTGAGCGGTTCCTGTTCCTGCATCTGCCAAACTTGTGTTAGCTCCGGGTAAGAAATCGTCATTGTCTAAAATGTTCACCGTTGCACTCAATCCTTCTACCACTGTTAAGGCATCTGGATTGGTCACCACATCCAATGGATTTGGATCGGTTGTGTCTGGGTTTCCATCGTTGTCATCATCTGGATCGGTTACATCTGGATCACCATCACCATCGTTGTCTGTTTGTACCGTAATGGTCACAGTATTCGTAGAACAAACTTCTGGAGTTACTGCAGTGTTACATACTGTATAATTCACGGTAACCGTAGTTCCTTGTTCTCCAGCTGATGGTGTGTACATCATCTCTCCAGTTAATGGATCGAAGGTTACTGTACCTTGAGCCGTTCCTGTTCCCGCATCTACAATTGAAATATCAGCACCAGGTAAGAAATCGTCATTTGTTAAGATATCTACAGTTCCTGTAGTTCCTTCCACTACGGTTAAAGTATCTGGGTTGGTCACTACATCTTTTGGATTCGGATCTGTGGTATCTGGGTTTCCATCATTGTCATCGTCTTCGTCTTCACTATCTGGAATTCCGTCTCCATCGGTATCATCCGTATCTAAATAATCTGGCGTTCCGTCTCCATCTTCATCATCATCATTGAAATCACCATTACCATTATTGTCTTCATCTGCTGTTGGGATTCCGTCGTTGTCATCGTCATCATCCAAGTAGTTTGGAATTCCATCCCCGTCAGAATCGTCGTTCGTTGGATCACCATCACCAGTCACTACATCTTCGTCGGCTGTTGGAATGCCATCACCATCATCATCTACATCTTGGAAATCTGGAATACCATCTGCATCCGTATCTTCAGGAACATAGGTAATCACTCCACTATCAGCAGAGTCTTCCAATCCATCAAACAATCCATTGGTTCCTGAACCAGTGTCTGAGCCATCAATGACTCCATCGCCATCGACATCTAAAGCTCCATGACCTGCTTCTACGACATCCAGCACTCCATCGCCGTCCGCATCGAGATCTAAATGGTCTGGTGTTCCGTCTCCATCCGTATCTCTGTTTGGATCTCCATCTTGCTCAACAACATCTGGAATACCATCATTATCATCATCCAAGTCTAAGGAATCTGTAATTCCGTCGCCATCTGTATCTAAGATTTCGCGATAATCTACTTCTGCTGTTGCTGGATTCTCCAAGTTTGGAAGGTCTGATGCTCCATTGTTTTGATCGTCATTAGAGTCAATCAATCCTCCTGAAGTATCCACATCGTCATAAGCATCTAACAATCCATCACCGTCGGCATCTGCGTTGGCTGTGGATGCTGTAAAGCCTGCTTCCGTGGTATCATCAAGACTATCGTTGTCTGAATCTGTATCTAAGTAATCTGGTGTTCCATCTCCTTCTGTATCTACAGGTGAAAGACCTTCGTCTCCTGTTCCTTCGTAGGCATCTAATAATCCATCCATATCGGCATCACCTGATCCAGGCGCTACATATCCTGTGGTGGTTTGTGCTTCTACGTTGTCCGGAATACCGTCGTTGTCTGCATCGATATCTTTATCATCTGAGATTCCATCGTTATCGCTGTCTACACCATCATTTACGGTGAACACTGCGAAAGTTCCAGGACCTGAAGGTTCTCCAGTTCCGTTTGTTTGTGATGGGTTTGAAGAAGCTGTATTTCCTTCAAACAGTCCGTTGATTGAACAAATATCAAATAGTACAGAACCTAGGTTCGTGTTTGAGCTTGCCGACAACAATTCTGAAGAGAATCTAATGTCGAATACCGAAGCATTGTAATAGTTAAAGTACAATGCCAACCTTGGAGACAAGTCTACTCCTGAGTAGGTATCATCTGGACCTTGGAATGTTACCAGTCCTGTTGCAGGATTTGGAGTTACATTCAATAAGGTATTGCTATCTACTGCGTACAATCCTGGTCTGGAAAGAATCACAGATTCTCTTGCGTTGGCTCCATCGATATCAAAGATGGTTCCTCCGATTCTTCCAATATTGAATTGAGTATCTGTACCATCCAATACCACCGTAACTCTAAAGGCCATCTCTGCAATATTTCCTGTTGGCGTTGGTACGGTAAATTCTGGTTGCCATGCATCTGGGTTTCCAGAGGCTGCATTGTCAATACTAATTAAGGAGGCTCCTCCTACAATGTCTGTAATCTCTACAATTGCATCGAGTACATTTCCATTGAGTGTTGCCACATTTTCGAATCGATATTTCGAATTCAATGTTCCTGTACCTGTTCCAGTTCCTGCAATGTATACAGGGTTTTGGAAGCTTACGCTTGGGAAGGTACAGTTTGGATCTCCTACCGTTGCCGATGGTTCAAATCCGAGGGATTCTACGTAATCTAAGATTCCATCGTTATCATCATCAATATCTACATCATCATTGATTCCATCTCCGTCTGTATCTACTGGAACTCCGAAGGTTACATCATCTCTGAAGTCGACTTCTGCAGTTCCTGGATCTTGATCATTCGGGAAGTCTAATACATTCTGACTGTTGTTAGAAGCTGCATCTGGATCTGCTGGTCCGTTTGGATTCAGATCGAATGCATCGTCGATTCCATCACCGTCAGTATCTGTTCCAGAAGGTGTGATTTCCGCAACGTTGTCTGCATTGGTATCATAGGCTTCTACAGTATCTAAGGCTCCGTCACCATCAGAATCAGTGTCTACATAATCAGGTACGTCTGTACCATCTGTATTGGTAGGTTGATTCACTGGGATTCCTGAACCTGGGCTTGTTTCGTATACATCTGCCAATCCATTTCCATCGGTATCTGGACCTGGAGCTTGATAGCTAGAAGTTGTCTGTCCTTCAATATTATCGATGATTCCATCGCCATCTGAATCTAAATCCAAATAGTTTGGAATAGAATCCGTATCTGAGTTTTCAGGTGTTGTGATTGGTGTTCCTGTCACAGAACCACAAGGTGTACAATCTGGATCGTAAGCATCATCAATTCCATCGTTGTCAGAATCTACTCCCGCTGGTGCGATATACATGGTGGCATCTTGCGCTTCGATATTGTCGATAATTCCATCGTTATCAACATCGATATCTAAATAGTTTGGAATGCCATCGCCATCTGTATCATCAGCTGGTAGTGGTGATCCTGCAATGGTATCATCCAATCCGTCGTTATTTGCATCTGTGAATCCGTCTGCAACTCCATCACCGTCAGCATCTGTTCCTCCGGCTTCAATCAAATCAGGGATTCCGTCTCCATCAGCATCTAAGTCAAACTGATCGATGATTCCATCTCCATCTTGATCGAACTGATCGTCTACTCCATCACCATTATCATCTTGAGAAATATTGTCTGGATCTAAGTAGTTTGGAATTCCGTCTCCATCGCTATCAGCTAGTGGATCGTTTCCTCCATTTTCAACGGTGTCTAGGATTCCATCGTTGTCGTCATCTAAGTCAACGCTGTCTGGAATTCCATCACCATCATTATCACTACTCACCTCTACTGTGATGGAAGCTTCGTTAGAAACTTGTCCTTCGTTGTCTTCCACGGTATAGTTGATCACTGCAGATCCTGTAAAGGTTGCTTCTGGAGTGAATAGTACATTTCCTGAGGTATCTATTGTGTATGTTCCTACTCCAGCAATCACCAATGGCGTTGAAGAGTTTCCTGTATTGGATGCGTTGTTTGGATCAATCAACGTAATGGTGGATGGTTCAATCGTACCATCTGCATCGGTATCATTGGCTCCAATGGTTGCCACCGTTACAGGAATGTTTTGTACTGTACTTGCCACATCGTCTACTGCGACAGGTGTATCGTTCACAGCTCCTACAGTAATGTCTAAAGTTGCCGTATCTTCTAAGTTTCCGTCAGAAACTGTATAGGTCACTTGCGGAACGGGTCCGTTGTAATTTGGAGCAGGTACGAATTCATAGCTACCATCACTGTTGATGGTTAAGTCACCTTCTGTTAATGAAACCGTGGTTCCTGCTGTGTAAGTCGTTCCACCTACTTCAAACTCTGTAAGCGTTAATGGAGTTCCTTCAACATCTGTATCATTGCTTAACAATCCGCTTGAAGCATCTACTGTTAAGGTTGTATCTTCCAATGTGTTTCCAGTATCATTTGCTGCTACTGGTGCATCGTTTACTGCGTTGACGGTAATTTCGATTGTCGCTTCGTTGGAAGTAACTCCTTCATCATCGTTCACTGTATAGTTGATGCTCGCATCTCCATTGTAATTCGCTTCAGGTGTGAAGGTCACATTTCCTGAAGTATCTACCGTATACGTTCCAACTCCTGCAATCACTAATGGTGTTGAAGAATCTCCTGTATTTGCTGGATCATTTGGATCGATTAATACGATGGCCGTGGCATCAATTCCATTATCGTCTGTATCATTTGCGGTAATTGTATTAACAGTAATTGGCGTGTCCTCATCGGTTGTGTTACCGGTATCATCTACAGCCACTGGCGTATCGTTGATAGCATTTACTGTGATATCTAGAGTAGCTGTATCTGTTAAGTCACCATCAGAAACTGTGTAGGTTACTTGAGGAACGGCTCCATTGAAATCTGGTGCTGGATCGAAGGTATAACTACCATCACTATTGATGGTCAAGGTTCCTTCTGTCAGGCTTACCGTAGTTCCTGCTGTGTAGGTCGTTCCACCTACTTCAAACTCAGTTACCGTCAATGGGGTTCCTTCTACATCAGAATCATTGGCTAACAATCCGCTAGCTGCATCTACTGATAATTCAGTATCCTCATCTGTTGTTGCTGTATCATCTGTTGCTACTGGAGCGTCGTTTACAGCGTCTACTGTGATTTCAATCGTGGCTACATTGGATGTCGTTCCTTCGTCGTCGTTGATCGTATAATTGATACTTCCATCTCCATTGTAATTTGCATCTGGTGTGAAGGTTACATTTCCATTGGTATCAACGGTATACGT
>CAZTFN010000012.1:11856-28096 GCA_964612905.1 uncultured Flavobacterium sp.
CCCACTCCTGCAATCACCAAGGGTGACGAAGAATCTCCAGTATTAGCAGCATCATTTGGATCGATCAATACAATGCTTGTTAAATCAAGCGCACTATCATCTGAATCATTTCCTGCAATCAAGCTCACCGTGATTGGTGTATCTTCATCGGTTGTATTTCCTGAATCATCTACTGCAACAGGCGCGTCATTTACAGAATTCACTGTGATATCTAAGGTTGCTGTATCTGTTAATGATCCGTCCGAAACTGTATACGTTACTTGTGGAACAGGTCCGTTATAATCAGCAGTAGGAACGAAGGTATAACTACCATCACCATTGATGGTTAAAGTTCCTTCGGCTAAACTCACTGTAGATCCTCCCACATAAGTCATTCCATCGACTTCAAATGAAACGATTGTCAATGGTGTTCCATCGGCATCGGAATCATTGGCAAGTAATCCGTTGGCTGCATCTACAATCAACGAAGTATCTTCATCGGTACTTGCTGTATCATCTACTGCAACTGGAGCGTCATTCACTCCGATTACGGTGATGGTTAAGGTACTGGAATCTGGTGCAGTTCCTGTTCCATCGCTGATGGTATACGTTGCTACTGGCACTACTCCATTAAAGTTAGGAGCTGGAATAAATTCGTAGCTACCATCGGCATTGATGGTTAACGATCCTTCTGTAAGGGTCGCTGTAGTTCCTGCTAAGAAGGTCAATCCGTTCACAGTGAACTGAGTCACCGTTAAGGTTTCTCCGGAGTTTGGATCGGTATCATTGGCCAACAATCCACCAGAAGCATCAATATTTAATGTAGTGTCTTCCGATGTAAATGCTGTGTCTGGGTTTGCTGTTGGTGGTAGCAACGAGATTGGCACTGTTACCGTTACTGTTGCGGTATCACACAATCCTCCTGGATCACATACTTGGTATACAAACTCATCTGAACCATTGTTAAATCCAGGATCTGGTGTATAGGTAATGGTTCCATCTGTATTCACAATTACGGTTCCATTCGTTGGTGGTGTGATTAAGGTAGATTGAACTGTCAATGCGTCTCCATCTACATCTGAATCGTTCGGTAATACAGGAATGATTACAGAAACTCCAGGATCTGTTCCTGATAGATCGTCTTGTGCAATTGGAGCGTCATTCACTGGTGTTACTGTTAAGTCGAATGTCGCATTGCTGGTATTGGTTCCATCGGAAACAGTGTAAGTCACCTGAGGAACAGCACCATTATAGTTTGCTGCTGGGATGAATGTATAACTACCGTCAGAATTAATCGTTAATGTTCCTTCTAGAAGGTCTACAGTATCTCCTGCTGAATATACCGTTCCATTTACTTCAAATGCGCCTATGGACAATGGATTATTCTCAGTATCGGTATCATTGGCCAATAGACCGTTTGCAGCATCTACAGATAGCGGAACATCTTCAGGAGTTGAGTTTGTGTCTGCAACCGTACTTGGGGCATCGTTCACTGGTAACACCGTAATATCTAAAGTGCTTGATGCTGTATCTGTTCCATCACTGATAGTATAGTTGACTGTTGGAACAGCTCCATTGTAGTTTGGAGCTGGGTCAAAGACATAACTACCATCTGATTGAATGGTTAGAGTACCCTCAGTTAAGGCAATAGCATCTCCCACATTGTATGGTGTTCCATCGATTTCTAATGCAGTCACTGTAATAGTGTCTCCTTCTAGGTCACTATCATTATTTAATAAACCATTGGCTACATCCGCTGTTAACTGAGTGTCTTCATTGGTGATGTTTGCATCTGCATTGGCAACTGGTGCGTCATTGACTGAATTCACCGTTAGGTCTAAAGTTGCATTAGACGTATTGGTACCGTCTGTTACCGTATAGGTTACTTGCGGAACAGGACCATTATAATCTTGAGCTGGATTGAAGGTATAACTACCATCTGCATTGATGGTGATGTCTCCTTCCGTTAAACTTACGGTACTTCCGGCAGGATAACTCACACCATTCACTACGAAGCTCTCAATAGATAGTGGATCATTTTCTGTATCCGTATCATTCGCTAAAAGTCCGTTAGCAGCATCTACATCTAATGGAGTATCCTCATCTGTAGAATTTGTATCTGCAGTAGCAATAGGTGCATCATTCACAGCATTCACTGTGATATCTAACGTGCTAGAAGCTGTATCTGTTCCATCGCTGATGGTATAGTTTACTGTTGGTACAACTCCGTTGTAATCGGCTGCTGGTGTAAAGTCATAGCTTCCATTAGAATTGACTGTTAAGGTTCCTTCAGTTAATACAATTGGAGTTCCCACCGTATATGGAGTCCCATCAATTTCTAGCGCTGTCACTGTAATAGTGTCTCCTTCAAGATCACTATCATTACTTAAAATACCACTTGCAGCATCCACACTCAATGGTGTGTCCTCGTTTGTTGAATTGGTATCTGCTACGGCTACTGGTGCATCGTTTACAGCATTGACTGTCAAGTCTAAGGTTGCATTTGCCGTGTTTGTTCCGTCCGAAACTGTGTATGTAATCTGAGGAACCGTTCCGTTATAATCAGCAGCAGGAGTGAAAGAATAACTTCCATCGGAATTGATGGTTAAGGTTCCTTCGGTTAAAGAAACTGTCGTTCCTGCAGTGTAGGTTGTTCCGCCCACTTCAAACTCAGTCACTGACAATGGATCATTTTCAGTATCTGAATCATTCGCCAATAAACCGTTGGCAGCATCAACATCCAATGGTGTGTCTTCATCCGTTGAATTGGTATCATTGACAGCCACTGGAACATCATTTACTGGGTTCACAGTTATGTCTAAAGTACTGGATGCTGTATCGGTTCCATCGGTAATGGTATAGGTAATTTGAGGAACTGCTCCATTGTAGTTGGCAGCTGGCTCAAAAGTATAACTACCATCTGCTTGCATGGTAAATTCTCCTTCGGTTAAGGTTACAGCAGTTCCTACTGGATAGGTAGTTCCTGAAATGGTATACTGAGTTACTGTAATAGTATCTCCTTCTAAGTCACTATCATTATTGAGAACTCCGTTGGAAGCATCTACTGTTAAGGTTGTATCCTCATTCGTTGCATTGGTATCTGCTACTGCTTCAGGCGCATCGTTCACCGCATTGACTGTGAGATCTAGTGTACCCGTTGCTGTGTCGGTTCCATCCGTTACCGTATAGGTAATCTGTGGTACAGGACCGTTGTAGTTGGCCGCTGGCGTGAAGGTGTAACTTCCGTCAGAATTTATGGTAATCGTTCCTTCTGTAATGGTTGCTGTTTCACCCGCGTTGAAGGTAGTTCCACCTACTTCGAATGTGGTAATTGACAATGGATCTCCATCGGCATCGGTATCATTTGATAACAATCCGCTTGCTGTATCTACAACCAATGGCGTATCTTCATCTGTACTGTTCGTTTCCGAAGCAACTACAGGCACATCATTCACAGAAGTCACCGTAATTTCGATCGTTCCTTCGTTTGCAGAAACGAGTCCGTCGTTATCTTCAATGGTATAGCTAATATTCGCTGATCCGTTGTAATTACTTTCAGGTGTGAAGGTCACATCTCCAGAAGAGTTCACTGCATAGGTTCCTACTCCTGAGATTACCAATGGTGTTGAAGAGTTTCCAGTATTGGATGGATTTGATGGATCAATCAATGTAATGGTAGATGGATCAATTGCATCATCATCGGTATCGTTTCCTCCAATTGCTGAAACCGTAATTGGTGTATCTTCTAAGGTTGTATTTCCAAGATCATCCACTGCTACTGGAGCATCGTTGATCGAATTCACCGTAATGTCTAGTGTATTGTCCTCGGTGACTGTTCCGTCTGAAGCTGTGTAGGTAATCTGCGGTACTGCACCATTAAAGTCAGGTGCTGGATCAAAGGTATAACTACCATCAGAATTTATGGTCAATGTTCCTTCAGTTAGGGAAACTGTAGTTCCCGCTGGATAGGTAGTTCCTCCTACTTCAAATTGAGTCACAGACAAAACATCTCCATCCACATCTGTATCGTTTGCAAGCAATCCGTTTGCAGCGGTTACCGTTAACGAGGTATCTTCATCTACCGAATTGGTGTCGGCAGCAGTTACCATTGGATCGTTCACTGGATTCACCGTGATGTTCAAGGTGCTACTAGCATTTGGTGTTCCTGTGCTATCTGTAATGGTGTAGGTTACTTCTGGAACACTTCCGTTAAAGTTTGCAGCTGGGATGAACTCATAGCTACCATCCATATTGATTTGCAATGAACCTTCTGTTAGATTTACAATGGTTCCAAATGGATAGGTGATTCCTTCTACCGTGAATTCAACCACCGTAATTGGGTCAAGGTTTCCATCGGTATCATTGGCTAACAATCCGTTGGCAGCACTTACCGTTAATGTAGTGTCTTCGTCAACCGAATTGGTATCGGCATTGGCCACTGGAGAGAAGGCTGATTGAGGTACAGAAACCGTTACGACTGCTGTATCACAACCTCCATTTCCATCACATACTTCGTAGGTGAAGGTATCGGTTCCATTATTGAATCCTGGGTTTGGTGTGTATTCAATAGTTCCGTCTGGATTGATGGATGCGCTTCCTTTTGTTGGAGCTACGGTAATTGCATTTACAGATAATGCATCACCATCTACATCTGTATCGTTTGGTAATACTGGAATGTCTACTGGTACTCCAGGATCCGTTCCTGAAAAATCATCGGTCGCAACAGGATCATCGTTTACTGGGTTTACCGTGATATCTAGCGTTGTGCTAGATATGTTGGTTCCATCAGAAGCCGTGTAGGTAATCTGTGGTACGGACCCATTAAAGTTTAATGCTGGTGTAAAGTCATAGCTTCCATCAGCATTGATGGTTAGGGTTCCAGATGTCAGATTTACGGTGGTTCCGGCAGTATGTGTTACCCCTTCAACCGTAAATTGAGTAATGATCAATACATCACCATCAATATCTGAATCATTGGACAATAACCCTGCTCCCGCAGCCACTGATAGTGGAGTATCTTCATCGGTACTATTAGTATCAGCCACAACTGTTGGCGCATCGTTGGTTGGGTTTACCGTAATATCTAAGGTAGAATCTACGGTGGCAATACCATCACTTACCGTGTAGGTTACTTGTGGTACCGCTCCGTTGAAGTTTAATGCTGGAGTATAATCGTAGCTTCCATTGGCATTTACCGTAATGGTTCCTTCGGTAATGGTTGCTGTTTCGCCTGCGAGGTAACTGGTACCATCTACTTCGAAACCTACCACGGTCAATCCATCGCCATCAGCGTCAGAATCGTTGGCTAGAACACCACTTGCCGCATCTACTGACAATGGGGTATCTTCATTGGTACTATTGGTATCTGCTACTCCATCAGGTGCATCATTCACTGTGTTTACAGACAGTGTTAATGTGCTATTTGCGGTATTGGTTCCATCAGAAATGGTGTAGGTAATCACTGGAACTGGTCCGTTGTAATTTGTTGCAGGCGTGAAGGTATAGCTACCATCAGAATTGATGACTAAAACTCCCTCTGTCAAGGTTACCGTAGTTCCTTCTGAGTAGGTGATTCCTTCTACTGTAAACTGAGTCACTGTTAGTGGATCATTCTCAGTATCGGTATCGTTTGCTAACAATCCATTCGCTGCATTCACTACTAACTGAACATCTTCGTCCGTTGAATTTGTGTCTGCTGCTGCAACAGGTACATCATTCACTGGAGTCACTGAAATATCCAGTGTACTTGTAGATGAATCGGTTCCGTCTGTAGCTGTATACGTAATTTGAGGAACTGAGCCATTAAAGTTGGCCGCTGGAGTGTATACGTAACTTCCATCACTGTTTAACACAAAGGTTCCTTCCGTAAGGTTCGCTGTAGTTCCTGCTGAGTATTGAATTCCATCAATCGTAAAGTCGCTTACGCTCAATGTTTCTCCTTCTTTATCTGAATCATTGGCAAGTACTCCGTTCGCTGCGGTTACATTCAATGCCGTATCCTCGTTTGTTGAATTGGTATCGGCTACCAAATCTGGAGCATCGTTCACTGGATTTACTGTAATATCTAAGGTTCCATTGCTTGTGTTGGTTCCATCGGAAACAGTATAAGTCACTTGTGGAACTGGACCATTATAATCAGGTGCTGGAACAAAGGAGTAGCTTCCATCTGCATTTACCGTTATCGTTCCTTCTGTTAACATCACACTGGTTCCAGGTGTATAATTAATTCCGTCTACTGAGAATTGTGTTACAGATAATGGATCTCCATCGACATCAATATCGTTGGCAAGCAATCCATTGGTTGCAGATACATTTAATGTTGTATCTTCATCTACCGACGCTACATCGTCAACTGCTGTTGGTGTATCATTGACATCATTTACGGTGATATCCAATGTACTGCTCACACTGTCATTTCCATCCGAAACTGTGTACGTAACTTGAGGAACAGTTCCATTAAAGTTCAAGGCGGGTGTGAAGGTATAACTTCCATCACTTTGTAAGTTCAAGGTTCCTTCAGTGAGCACAATATCGTCTCCCACAATGAATGGTGTTCCATTGACAGAAACAGAGGCTACTGTGAGTGCATCTCCATCCGTATCTGAGTCATTTGCTAAAACTCCATTCGCAGCATTCACAGTTAAAGGTGTATCTTCATTGGTACTGTTGGTATCTGCCACTGCTGTAGGAGCATCGTTCACTGGCGAAACTGTTAAATCCAAGGTTGCATTGGAAGTATTGGTTCCATCAGAAACAGTGTAAGTCACTTGTGGAACGGTTCCATTGAAATTGGATGCTGGAGTGAAATCGTAACTTCCATCAGAATTGATGGTCAATGTTCCTTCTGCTAGGTTGACTGTACTTCCTGCAGGATATGTAGTTCCGTTTACTGTGAATTGAGATACAATTAATGGGTCCCCATCAATATCCGAATCGTTGGACAGCAATCCACCCGATGCATCTACACTTAATGGCGTATCTTCTATCACCGTTCCAGTATCTGCCACCGCTGTAGGGGCATCGTTGACAGGATTTACGGTAATATCTAAGGTGCTTATTTCTGTCGTGGTTCCATCAGAAGCGGTGTAGGTAATTTGCGGAATTGGGCCGTTGTAGTTGGCCGCAGGTGTAAACACATAACTTCCATCGCTATTGATTACAATCGTTCCTTCTGTTAAGGTTGCTGTATTTCCAGCTGAGAAGGTCGTTCCTCCCACTTCAAACTGAGTCACTGTTAATCCATCTCCATCGGTATCTGAATCGTTTGCAAGGACTCCATTGGCAGCGTTCACTGTCAATGTTGCATCTTCATCTACACTATTGGTATCTGCTACTAAGGTTGGAGCATCATTGATTGGATTTACTGTAATGACCAAAGTACTTTGTACGGACTGATCTCCATCCGTCATGGTATAGTTGATGGTTGGTACCGTTCCATTAAAATTGGCTGCTGGAACAAAATCGTAGCTACCGTCAGAGTTAATGGTTAAAGCTCCTTCAGTAATATTTGCAGTGGTTCCCGCCGTATATGTTGTGGCACCGACTGTAAATTGAGATACTGACAATAGATCACCATCAATATCTGAATCGTTGTTCAATAAACCATTGGCTGCAGTTACATTCAGCGGAGTATCTTCATCCGTTGATCCCGTATCAGCCACCGCGACTGGTGTATCATTGGTTGGGTTTACTGTAATATCTAATGTTCCTGTCGAATCTGGCGAAGGAGTTCCATCACTCACTGTATACGTTACTTGAGGAACAGCTCCATTGAAATTGGCAGCAGGATCAAAGGTATAGCTACCATCTGCGAACACAGTCAAGGTTCCTTCTGTCAAGCTTACTGGAGTTCCAATTGAATATGAGGTTCCTCCAATAGAGATTCCTGTTACAGTTAATGGATCCAAGTTTCCATCGGTATCGTTTACCAATAGACCATTGGCTGCAGATACTGACAAGTCAATATCTTCATCTGTAGATGCAGTATCTGGGTTCGCCACAGGGCTAAATAGCGAAACTGGAACTGTTACGGTTACTGTTGCCGTATCACATCCACCATTTCCATCACAAACTTCATATACAAAGGAATCTGTTCCGTTGTTGAAGCCATTGTTTGGCGTATAGGTAATGGTTCCGTCTGGATTGATAATTGCAGTTCCATTCGATGGATTGCTTGTAATTGCATTGACACTGAGTGCATCTCCATCAACATCGGTATCGTTCGGTAAAACTGAAATATCTACAGACACATCAGGATCTGTTCCCGACATATCGTCTGCGGCTACTGGATCGTCATTGACTGGGTTTACAGTAATATCCAGTGTACTCAATACAGAATTTGAACCATCATAAGTGGAGTAAATTACTTGTGGAACACTTCCATTAAAATCTGCTGCGGGTGTAAATTCGTAGCTTCCATCAGCATTCAGTATTAAGGTTCCTTCTGTTAAGGTTGCAGTATCACCAGGATTGTATGTAGTTCCTCCTACAGTGAATTGTGTCACTGAAATTGCATCTCCATCAATATCAGAATCATTTGCTAAGACTCCATTCGCGGCGTTCACGGTTAATGTGATATCTTCATCTACCGAGTTCGTATCGGCAGCAACTGTAGGTGCATCATTGGTAGGTGTTACAGTGATGTCTAATGTACTTGTTGTATCTAAGTTCCCATCAGAAACTGTATAGGTTACTTGCGGTACCGATCCATTAAAGTTGGCAGCTGGAACAAAGGTATAACTTCCATTTGCATTCAATGTGAAGTCTCCTTCTGTGAGATTGACCGTATCTCCAGCGTTGTATGTTGTCCCATCTCCTGCAACTACGAATGTAATTACACTTAATGTGTCACCATCTACATCAGAATCGTTCACTAGAACTCCGCCAGCAGGAACATCTAAATTTGTGTCCTCCGCAGTAGTATCAGTGTCTGGTGAAGCCACTGGAGAATCATTGACAGCATTTACCGCTAGGTCTAAGGTGCTGTTTTCGGTATTCGTTCCATCAGAAATCGTGTATGTAACTTGTGGTACGGGACCATTATAATCCGGAGCAGGTGTGAAGGTATAGCTACCATCATCATTGATCACTAAAGTACCCTCTGTTAAGGTTGCTATATCGCCAGCATTGTAAGTAACTCCGTCTACAGTAAATTCAGTTACTTCAATGGTATCACCATCGATGTCAGAATCGTTGTTTAACAATCCGTTTGCTGCATCCACGGTTAGTGTTCCATCTTCGTTCACATTGTTTGTGTCTGCAACAGCTGTAGGAGCATCGTTAGTTGGTGTCACCGTAATATCTAAGGTACTCGTTGTATCTAGGTTTCCGTCTGAAGCAGTATAAGTTACTTGTGGTACCGATCCATTGAAATTCAAGGCAGGCACAAAGGTGTAGCTACCATCTGCATTCAAGGTCAAATCTCCTTCTGTAAGGTTGACTGTATCACCCGCATTGTATGTGGTAGCATCGCCATTGACTGTAAATGTGGTCACAGACAGCGCATCTCCATCTACATCTGAATCATTGCGTAAAACTCCACCATTGGCATCTACTGTTAAGGTTGTATCCTCATTTGTGCTATCGGTATCGGCAGCAGCTACAGGCGTATCGTTGACTGCATTTACAGTTAAGTCTAACGTACTGTTCGCTGTATTGGTGCCATCTGAAATGGTGTATGTGATTTGAGGAACAGGTCCATTATAATCGGCAGCAGGTGTGAAGGTATAACTTCCATCGTCATTGATGACTAAAGTACCTTCGGTTAAGGTTGCTGTATCTCCCGCATTGTAAGTAACTCCATCTACGGTAAATTGTGTTACTTCAATGGTATCACCATCAAGATCTGAATCGTTGTTCAACAATCCGCTTGAAGCGTCTACAGTCAATGGAGTATCCTCATCCAATGTATTGGTATCAGCCACTGCAACAGGTGCATCGTTTTGTGGAACGACGTTGATATCTAAGGTTGCAGTATCTGTTAATGCCCCGTCTGAAACTGTATAAGTTACTTGTGGAATATCTCCATTAAAGTTCGCTGTTGGAACAAAGGTGTAACTACCATCGGCATTCAAAGTCAAAGCTCCACCGGTCACATTCGCGGTATCGCCAGCATTGTATGTTGTACCATCTCCGCTTACTGTAAATGTGGTTACTGAAAGGGCATCTCCATCTACATCAGAGTCATTATTCAAGACTCCGTTTGCAGCATCTACCGTAAGTGTTACATCCTCGTTGGTTGAATTCGTGTCTGCCGTGGCAACAGGATCATCATTGACAGGAGTTACTGTAATGTCTAAGGTACTGTTTCGTTGCACCGTTCCATCCGTTACTGTGTAAGTTACTTGCGGAACAGTTCCGTTGAAATCTGGCGCAGGATTGAAGGCATAACTACCATCTGCATTGATGGTAAGTGTTCCTTCCGTCAGGGTTGCCGTAGCTCCTGCAGCATAGGTAGTACCACCAATATTGTATTCTACGACGCTTAAGGGGTTTCCATCAGAATCTGAGTCGTTGCTCAATAATCCACTCGCTGCATTTTCTGAAACGGGAGTATCTTCATTGGTTGTATTTGTGTCTGCAACTACAACTGGTGCGTCATTCACAGCAGTCACTGAAATGTCGAGTAGCCCTTCATTGGAAACCAATCCTTCATTGTCTTCAACCGTATATTTTATATCAGCATCTCCATTGAAGTTGGCTTCTGGCGTGAAGGTCACATTTCCTAAGGCATCCACTTCGTAAGTTCCAACTCCCGCAATCACCAATGGTGATCCTGTGGATCCTGTATTGGATGCATTGTTTGGATCGATCAATGTAATGGTTGACGGATCTACGGTTCCATCTACATCGGTATCATTTGCAGCGATAGTTGGTAAGGTAAGCACGGCATCCTCTAGTACGGTTCCTGCGTCTGTATTGGCTACAGGTGCATCGTTGACACTGCTTACGGTAATGTCAATCAATCCTTCATTTGAAGTGAGTGAACTATCATCTTGAATGGTATAATTGATATCTGCATCACCATTGTAATTCGCTTCCGGTGTAAAGATTACATTTCCTAAAGGATCTACTGAATAGCTACCCACTCCTGAAATAACCAATGGAGTTCCAGTTGTTCCTGTATTGGAAGCATTGCTTGGATCGATTAAGATAATGGTGGATGGATCTACTGTTCCATCAATGTCTGTATCGTTTGCTCCAATCGTAGCAATGGTAATTGGAGTGTCTTCTAGGGTTGTATTTGGAGTATCGTCTACTGCAACTGGAGGATTGTTATTTACCGTCAAAGTTGCAGGTGGTGTTGAAGGTGTGTCACAAGCATAATCGGTTTTGGTCACGATTACTTGGTATTGATACCCGTTCTGAGTGGTGGTCAGATTCGATAGTGTTAAGGTAGCTGTTGTTGCTCCACTATAAATACCTCCGTCTGTAATATCGCTAAATGTTGTTCCACCATCTGTACTTTCTTGCCATTGGAAAACTGATCCTGTAGAAACCACGGTGAAGCTGGCACTTCCAGCTATGAATGCATCTTGATCTGCAGGCTGTGTACTAATAATTACGGCACTTCCAGCAGTGGTTACGTTCGTGTTTGTTCCAGTGTATCCTGTAGTGAACCCTGTTACACGACCATCTGTTCCGATGCCAGTTCCTTCCAAAGTTCCTGAAGTTGTCGAACTTTCAATATGACCTGCTTCTCTAACATCTGGACAAGAATCATTGTCAGAATCGGTATCTAAATGATCGGCTAGACCATCGCCATCTGTATCAAAACTTGATACGACTCCGTTGGAATTTAAGGTGCCAAAATCAGCATCTAAGTAGTTAGGAGTTCCGTCATTGTCATCATCCAAATCTGGATCACTTCCAACTTCCACGGTATCTAAAATACCATCGTTATCGTCGTCTAAATCGAGTGAGTTCGCAATTCCATCTCCATCAGAATCTAAGATATCTCTGTAATCTACATCACCTCCACTACCGAGATCATTGTCTTCGTCAGCTAATGTGGTTGGGTCATTGATATCTCCATTAGGATCGGTATAATCGTCTACACTTTCAAAAGCATTGTCAAGACCATTGGTTCCAATAGTTCCATTGGTTCTTCCATCTCCGTCCGTATCTGCGGTTGCATTTCCTACTTCTACGATGTCTGCAATTCCGTCATTGTCTGAATCCAAGTTGAGATAATCCACTTCATCTGCAGCATCTGTATTGGTTGGATTGATCGCTTTTCCTCCTTCTGTTGAATCATAAGCATCGTCTAGACCATCAGAATCTGCATCGGTTCCCGAAGGTACTATATAACCTGAGGTAGACTGACCTTCTACGTTGTCTGGAATGGTATCGTTATCTGAGTCGAGATCTAAGTAATCATCAACTCCATCGGTGTCTGTATCTGGGGTAGTTAAGGCATTTCCAGGATTTAATGCTGTATCTGCATTTCCGTCACGGTCATCATATGGATCGATAGCATCTGCCAATCCATCGGAATCCGAATCATTTGCGGTTCCATCTCCAAACTCACCGTCTCCATCGGAATCCGTTCCACCACCTTCAATGGCATCTACAATTCCATCGTCGTCAGAATCTAAGTCTAAGAAGTTCTTCACACCATCTCCATCTGTATCGTCATTGGCAAGATCAGATGTTGTTGAAGTTCCTGAGGTCAAGGTATCTGGAGATACATCCAAAGGAATCCCCAAACTATTTACCTCTGTACTGTCTAAGACTCCCGTACCAGGCTGACCGTTTCCGTCTGGGTCATTGGTTCCTCCAGCTTCTATATAATCGGTGATTCCATCATTATCAGAATCAAGATCGAAATAGTTTGGAATACCATCACCATCAGAATCCGAAGGATTGGTTCTTGGATCTCCGTCCATATCTAGATTCAGGTCTTCATCTGTATCTAAAATTCCATCGTTATCATCATCTAAATCCACGGTATCGTTAATTCCGTCACCGTCATTGTCTTGTGTAGAAGCTTCACGGAAATCGCGATCACCACCTGATGGGTCAATATCTGGGTGTGTTGAAGGAGTTTGTAATCCGTTGGTTGCATTGTCTGCCGTTCCAGTTCCTGAAACGGTATCGAAGATATCTGCCAAACCATCACCATCAGCATCGACAAAATTTCCTGGGTCTATAATTCCATCATTGTCGGCGTCTAGTACTGCGTCTGTAGCATCAGAAATGTTATTCTCTGAAATGTCAAAGATTCCATCGTTTTCAGCATCTACATCGGCATAATCTGGAGCAGAACCTCCATCTGTGTTGGTGTATCCAATTCCTGAACCTCCATTGTTGACATCGTAGCTATCATCAATTCCATCTCCATCTGTATCCGTTCCCGAAGGAGCCGTGTATAAAGTAGTGGATTGACCTTCGATGTTGTCAATGATTCCATCGTTATCAATATCAATATCCAAATAGTTTTTCACACCATCGCCATCACGGTCTTGGTTGAATCCGAATCCGCCTAAAATATTGCCCGCAGCATCAGGATCGTTGGTATCAGCTAGACCATCGGCATCGGCATCGGCAGGAGTTCCAGTTCCTACGATTCCATCATTATCTCCATCGGTTACTTGGAAGTTTCCTTCAAAGGTATCCGGCAGACCATCACCGTCTGAATCTAAATCTAAGTAGTTTGGAATGCTGTCTGTATCTGAGTTTAAGAAGGTTGGAAAAGCACCTTCGGCATCAATGGTGTCATGCCATCCGTTACCATCAGTGTCTACAAATCCGTCTACTTGACCGTCATTGGTAGAATCATTATAAGTTCCATTATTAGAGAAAGCTTCTTCAGTATCTGAGATTCCATCGTTATCTGAGTCAACATCTCTAAAGTTGTATAAGGTTGCATTGATATCTGAATTGGCATCTGTATTTAATGGATCATTAGCTGCGATTCCACTCTCTGCTGCGGTTTCCAATCCATCTGCAAAACCATTGGCTCCAACACTAATGACTGCAGCATCAGCAATACCATCATTGTTTGCATCTGTATATCCTCCTTCAACAACATCTGGAATTCCATCATTGTCTGAGTCTAAATCTAAGTAATCGGGAATGGTATCTCCATCACTATCTGGACAACTGATAGGAGCAATAAAAATGCTGTATCCAGAATTTGTTTCTGGGGTAGTTGAATATACTTGAATACTCGAAGCTGCACCAACGGACTCCCATACAAAAGAGGAGAAATCGTTGACTGTACTTCCTGTAGCATTTTCAACATAGTAATTATTACCAATAACATTTGATGTTAAAGTACCTGGTAGAGCGGTGGTAAAGTTGTACGAAGTTCCCGATAAGTCGTAAAAACCATCACGAGAATTGGCACTAATTCTTGATCCATGAGAAACTCTCACTCTCACAGGAACCGTTCCCGAAAAGGTAAACGTTGTGGGCAAATTTGGTTCAATGGTTAATGAAGAGTTGTGCGTACTACCTTGAGTCATGCTTACCAATACACTTCCTGCGGAAAGTCCAAATTCTGAACTAACATCAAAATCTGTTAATGTTAGACTACCATCTGCCATAGCTGCTGGAAGACCTAATACGAGTTGGCTCATTTTAACAAATGCTTGATCAGGACATTCTATGCTGTCTAAGATTCCGTCGTTGTCGGAATCTAGATCAGCAACATCTGCTACACCATCACCGTCTGAGTCTACATTGACTTGAAGTGTTAACGATGAAGAAGCTGTGCCTCCATTACCATCTGAAATGAAATAAGTTACTTCAGGAACTGATCCTGAAAAACCGGTATCTGGAACAAACTCATAACTTCCGTCTGAGTTTATTTGTAAGGTTCCTACTCCTGTAATTGTTTTTACAACTCCTGGTAAAACAACCTCTCCATTTACAACAAACGTAGTAATTGAGAGTCCATCTCCCTCAACATCAGAATCATTCGCTAACAATCCATTCGCGGCATCTACCGTTAATGTTGTGTTTTCTGTTGTTGAGCTTGCGTCAGGTAACGCAATCGGATCATCATTTACTGCAGTAATTGTGATCTCTAGCGTACCTTGATTGGAGGTAAATCCACTATTGTCATCTACTGTATAGAAGATATCTGCCGTTCCATTGTAGTTGTCTTCTGGTGTAAAGGTGACATTTCCAGAACTATCTACTGTGTAGGTTCCTACCCCATCAATTACCAAAGGAGAAGAAGAATTTCCTGTATTGTTGGCATCGCTTGGGTCGATTAATACAATTGTAGAAGGAACTACAGTTCCATCGGCATCTGTATCGTTTCCTGTGATGTCAGAAATTGTTACGGGACTGTCTTCAGGACCTGAGGCAGTCACCAAATTAGCCACAGGATCATCGTTCACAGCCACCAAAGTAATGTCGGTAAAACCAGTTTCAGCAGGTGCAATTCCATCACTTACTGAATATGAGAAATCGCCTGGATCATCGGTTCCGTTGTAATCTGCAGGAGCATCGTATACCAACCCTGCTACTTCTGCAGCGGTCAAAGTATCTCCGTTACTCACAACATCTCCATTGGCTTTTTTGACAACCCCTAAGGCTGGAACTCCAGTCACAGTAATAGTTAACGCGTTTCCATCTGGATCAAAAGGTGCTGTAAGTCCAAGTGAAGTACCCACGCTTTCCTCATCTACATTGATAATGCTAGTACTTGCAACTGGGGGGTCATTTTCAAAAACAGTTAATAATACAGCATCTGAAAAGACCTCACAGACATAATCTGTTTTTGCGATTTGTGCTCGATATAAATATCCATTCTGAGCTAAGGTTACTCCAGTGATGGTAATGGTTTCTGTATCGGTTCCACTATGAACCCCAGAATTTAAAACGGTATTAAAGGTAGTTCCTCCATCGGTACTTAATTCCCATTGTAAGATGGTTCCGTCTGTATCTACGGTGAAAGACGTATTGTCTCCCACCAAAACACTCTGTGCCGAAGGTTGCGTAGTGATCACAGCAGCCGTACCTGCAGTAGTTACATTGCTGTTGGTTCCTGTGTAAGCGGTTGCAAATCCAGTCACTCGACCATTGTTTGAGTCGATACCAGTTCCTGCTACTTGTCCAGCAGTGATGGTACTTTCTGTGTGTCCAGCTTCAGTAACGTCTGGACAACCGTCATCGTCTGAATCGGCTTCAAAGCAATCGATGGTTCCGTCTCCGTCTGCATCGTTAAATTCAGACATTCCCATGAATACATCATCCCATCGAACTCTATTGTTGGCATCTATATTGTTAAACGGGTCTAAATTCTCCT
>CAZTFN010000013.1:0-27804 GCA_964612905.1 uncultured Flavobacterium sp.
ATAACACCTGATCTTTATAGGTCACCGTACATTCATCCAAAGTAATGACCAATATTTTTCCGCGTAAATCTCGAGTTCCCGTAATGGCTCGACCTTGGACAATTACGCCACTTTCAAACTCCAATCGCATGGTTTCACCTTCATAGATTCCGTAAGCTTTTAAATCGCGTGGACTCATATCTTCAATGGGTAAATTGATACCACGTAACTTTCCAACTGGACTTCCAAATCCATCAGCGTGGTGAGAAGTTCCGTGACCAATGAGTTCTTTATCTCTGTTTGACAAGGCCGTTGGGCCCGTAGTTTGGAAATAGGCTACTTTTCCGTTCTTATCGGAGATTACATTGGTAAAGACTCCTGAGATTTGAACTCCAGTTGTCAATTCTACCGTTCCTAAATTCTTAGAATCGATGAGTTTTTCAACTCCTCTCAAACCACCCTTTCTAAGTGCCATTGTGTTGGCAAACTCATCTAATACCAAACTTAAATAGGCAAAGTCTGGAGTGACAAATAATTGTGGTTGAGGTTTGGTAATGTCAAAACTTTGCGTTGCTGCTTCCAGAGAATATGGAAGTTTCTTTACATTGTCTGTCATACACCACGCACTTTCTCCAATAGACGAAAGCAGTCCTGCTCCATAGATTTTTGGGTCGTTTACATCACCAATCAATCCGTATTCTACCGTCCACCAATGTAGGTTTCTAATTTGGGCCATTTCCGAAAGCTCGCCCATGTTTTCTTGCAAATATTCCACTTGCTTTTGAGCTTTGTCAATGGCTTCTTGTGAAGAATTTGGATCTTCTTTTAAGATGGACAACAAACGAATGGCTTCATACATTTCGTAGTCTTTGGATGAAGAAATTGCTTTGCTTCCAATTTCTCCAAATCGACGTAGATATTCTGAGTATTCAGGATTTGCGATAATTGGCGCATGGCCTGCAGCTTCGTGAATGATATCAGGTGCAGGTGTGTATTGAATATGGTCGATGGTTCTCATATCTGAAGCAATCACCAACACATTATAGGCTTGAAACTCCATAAAAGCATTTGGAGGAATAAATCCATCCACCGAAACCGCTGCCCAACCAATCTCTTTCAAGATTCGATTCATCCCTTCCATATGAGGGATACTCTCGATAGAGATTCCTGTTTTATCCAATCCGTCAACATAGGATTCATGAGCAACTTTGCTCAAATAATCTACATTCATTCTCATGACGTATCTCCATACTGCTTGATTTTGAGCAGTATATTCATCATAAGGTTGTTTTACGACGAACTTGTGTAAGTGTTTGGGTAGCTTTTTGGTGACTTCGTTTAGTTCAAAATGAGAATCCATTAAAAAAACCGCTTTTTAGAGGTTTAAAATTACGAAATTCTCATAAATCAATCACTGTTAATGTAACGTATTTAACGAAAATCCTTCCAATAGTTAAATATTAAATTTATTAGCTATGAGTTTCGGCGGTGCAGTGGGTGCTATGATCACCTCACTGAAAAACAATAAGAGAGATCGCAAGAGTGCTTTAAAAAGATTAAAAGAGAATCCTGCGGAATATTCAGAAGGTGGTGAACTTTATTTCGATAAGAAAGCTACACCTGCTCAATTGCATAAAATCCGAGAAGATCTCAAAGGTGAAAACAGAAAAGCATTCATTAGAAAGGCCGTCATTGTTGGGATTATTTTTGTCTTATTGATCTACTTTATCGGTTTCGCAAAATTTTAAACATCACCTGTAAATCTTTCTTATTTTTACTGCTCAATCTTAGTATAATGAACAAGAAAGTCATCTTAATGATCTTGGATGGTTGGGGAATCACACAAGACCCAAAAGTATCAGCCATTTACAATGCAAAAACTCCTTTTATCAACTCACTCTATGACCAATACCCTTCGGCAGAATTAAGAACCGATGGTGAACATGTGGGCTTGCCAGAAGGACAAATGGGAAATTCTGAAGTGGGACATATGAACCTTGGAGCGGGAAGAATTGTCTATCAAAACTTGGCGAAAATTAATATCGCCGTTCGCGAAGGTTCATTGGCAAACGAAACAGAATTGGTAAAAGCGTTTGAATATGCCAAAGTCAATGGCAAGAATGTTCATTTTTTAGGGTTGGTTTCTAATGGAGGAATTCACTCCCATATCAATCACCTGAAAGGTTTGTTGGATGCTGCAAATGACTTTGGCTTGTCTAATGTATTCCTACATGCTTTTACTGATGGACGTGATTGTGACCCTAAATCAGGAAAGTACTTCATCAACGACATTCAAGATCACATGAGCAAAAGCACGGGTGAATTGGCAACAATTACAGGGCGTTACTATGCCATGGATCGAGATAAGCGTTGGGAACGAGTGAAATTAGCCTATGACGCTTTGGTAAATGGAGTTGGAACAAAATCAACCAATGCCGAGCAGAGTATTTTGGATAGTTATGCGGAGGATATCACCGATGAATTCATCAAGCCGGTCATTATGACGGATGAAAATGGAAACCCTAAAACAACCATTCAAGATGATGATGTTGTGATCTTTTTCAACTTTAGAACCGATCGTGGAAGACAATTGACCGATGTTTTGAGTCAAAGCGACAATGCCGAATTCGACATGAAGAAGTTATCCTTGTACTTTGTGACCATGACCAACTATGATAAAACCTTCCAAAACATACATGTTGTATACAACAGTGACAATATTGAAAACACCTTGGGCGAAGTCTTAGAATCTGCAGGAAAACAACAAATCAGAATTGCTGAAACTGAAAAATATCCGCATGTAACCTTCTTCTTTTCTGGAGGAAGGGAAAAAGAATTTGAAGGTGAAAAAAGATTGTTGTGTCCATCACCAAAAGTGGCTACCTACGATCTCAAGCCAGAAATGAGTGCCTATGAGATTCGAGATGCCATTGTTCCAGAACTGGAAAAAGGAGATGTAGATTTTGTATGCTTGAACTTTGCTAACGGCGATATGGTGGGACATACTGGAGTTTTTGAAGCTGCAGTAAAGGCCTGTGAAGCAGTTGATTTCTGCACCAAAGATGTGGTGACTGCTGGTTTAGAAAACGGATACACAACGTTATTAATTGCAGATCACGGAAACTGTGAGACGATGATCAATCCTGACGGAACTCCTCACACCGCACACACAACAAACCCAGTTCCAATTATCTTAATAGATAAAGAGTTAGATTCCATAAAAAATGGTATCTTGGGGGATATTGCGCCTACTATCCTTGATTTAATGGGCGTTGATCAACCAAAAGAAATGACTCAAAATTCGCTCGTATAATCATGAAAAAAATCATCTTTTTATTCCTTTTTACAGCAACATCAATTGTTGCATTCGGACAAGCAAAACAAGATAAAACTGGAAACCTAATTGGGTACGCTCAGAAATCAGATTTCCTAAAAAAGCAATACAAAGGATGGTTCGATTATCACCATAAAAACTATCAACCTGAAGAAAAGATCGTCAAAGAAATTAAAAAGAATTTGAGCGGTATTTCAGTATTATGCTTCATGGGAACTTGGTGTGGAGACAGCAAAAGAGAAACGCCTCGTTTCTATAAAATCATGGAAGCAGCCAACTTCGACTTTGAAAAGAACTTTACACTTGTCGCTTTGGATCGACTCAAAAAAACTCCGGATAATTTACAAGAAGGTTATGCGATTCGTAGAATTCCAACGTTTATCTTCTATAAGAACGGAAAGGAATTGGGTCGCTATGTAGAATTTCCAAGAGAAAGTATGGAAAAGGATATTTTGAAAATCATTACTGGGCAACCCTATCGACATTCCTACGACAATCGGTAAACTCAACTTTCAAAAGCAGGCATGAGAAACATCATTCTGACTTTCTTAATGATCAGTTTTGTTTCAACTTCTTTGAGTGCTCAAAGCAGTAAAGAAGATCGAAATGGTAATTTGATTGGTTTTCTCAATAAAGAAGACTTCTTACAAGGAAAATACAAAAACTGGTTTGAAGAAGGATACAATGCTTATCAACCTAAAAAGAGTATTGTCAAAAAAATCAGTCAAGAATTAGAAGGAATAGACATCAAAGCATTCTTTGGAACTTGGTGTCATGATAGCCATAGAGAGCTTCCAAGATTTTTCAAGACCATGGAGTTAGCAGGATTTGATTTGAAAGCTCATTTTGAAATGATTGGACTCACCAGAGGAAAGAAAACACCTGACAATCTTCAAAAAGGATTTGATGTTAAGAATACACCTACCTTTATTGTGTACAAGGATGGAAAAGAGATTGGACGTTATGTAGAGCATCCAAGACAAAGCTTAGAAAAAGACTTCTTGAAAATTATCAAAGGAAAACCATACAAACACGCTTACCAGAAATAGATGCTACCACACAATCATTTGATCATTGCTATTGACTTTGATGGAACCATCGTAGAAGATGCTTATCCAAAAATTGGAGAACCGATGATCTTTGCTTTTGATACCATGAAAAAATTACAAGCAGAAGGGCATCGATTGATTTTATGGACGTACAGAAGTGGCAAAAAACTGAAAGAAGCCGTAGCTTTTTGCAAAGAGCAAGGAATTGAATTTTATGCTGTAAATAAGAACTATCCAGAGGAAATCTACGACGAAAAAACTCCGCGTAAAATTCATGCTGACATGTTTATTGACGATCGGAATGTAGGTGGGTTTATTGGATGGACAGAGATTCACAAAGCAGTCTTCAACTACGAGCCTGAGCCCAAGAAAAAGAAAAAAGGTTTCTTTTCGCGCTTCAAGTAATCTACCATAGTTTCAAAATCCCGAATTAAGTCTATCTTTGTACTCCCAAAACAGCATATGATTGTAGTTAAAACCAGAGAAGAAATTGAATTGATGCGCGAAAGTGCATTGGTGGTATCTAGGACCTTAGGTATGTTAGCCAAAGAGGTAAAGCCCGGTGTGACTACATTGTATCTCGACAAACTTGCAGAAGACTTTATTCGTGCTCAAGATGCCATTCCAGGATTTTTAGGATTGTATGATTTCCCAAACACCTTGTGCATGAGCCCAAATGCTCAGGTAGTACATGGAATTCCAAATGACAAACCATTGGAAGAAGGAGATATTATTTCTATTGACTGTGGTGCAATCAAAAATGATTTTTATGGAGATCATGCCTATACATTTGCCGTAGGAGAAATTGATCCTGAAGTGCAAAAGTTATTGGATGTTACCAAGGAAAGCTTGTATATGGGGATTCGCCAGTTTAAGTTTGGAAATCGTGTAGGTGATGTGGGTTATGCCATTCAGAATCATTGCGAAAAACACGGATATGGTGTAGTTCGAGAGTTAGTAGGTCATGGATTGGGAAGAAAAATGCACGAAGACCCTGAAATGCCAAATTACGGCAGACGAGGTCGTGGGAAAAAGTTTGTTGAAGGAATGGTGGTTGCCATTGAACCAATGATTAATTTGGGAACTCATCGAACTTCTCACTTGAGTGATGGCTGGACCATATTAACCAAAGACAGAAAGCCAAGTGCTCACTTTGAACACGACGTTGCCATTGTTGATGGAAAACCAGAATTGCTTTCTACTTTCAAATACATCTACAAAGCGTTGGGTATTGAAAGCGATGAAGAAGAAGAATTTCGTCAAGTTCCTTTAGAAGTTTAAACTCCATTTTGAGTCTCTTCAAAGTCATACTCAATACCATTCCAAGGCCATTGCTCATTAAATTAAGTTATGTTGCCAGACCTTTTATTGCTTTTTATTTGAAAGGAAGTCGATATACCGACCCTATTGATGGAAAAAGCTTTCGAAAGTTCTTATCCTATGGGTATGAAATTCAAAGACCCAATGTATTATCGCCGAGTACACTCTCTTTAGAAAGACACCGTTTGTTATGGTTGTATTTACAGAATGAAACGGACTTCTTCACCAGTAAGAAAAAAGTTCTTCACATGGCACCCGAACAATGTTTCCTGAAGCGATTCAAAAAGCTAAATCACGATTATACTACGGCTGATTTGTATTCGCCTATTGCCGATGTTAAAGCAGATATTACCAATTTACCTTTTGAAGACGATTCGTTTGATGTCATTTTTTGCAATCACGTGTTGGAACACATTCCAGACGACACCAAAGCCATGCAAGAATTGTATCGCGTGCTAAAAAAAGGTGGTATTGGGATTTTTCAAATTCCTCAAGATATTAATCGAGCAACTACTTTTGAAGACGATTCAATTACTGATCCGAAAGAACGTGCAAAAATCTTCGGTCAATATGATCATGTTCGCATCTATGGTAGGGATTATTTCGACAAACTAGCATCTATTGGTTTTCAAGTAAAGCAAGTCGATTACACCAAAGATATCACCGCAGAATTAGCAGACAAGTACAGATTGATGAAAGGAGAAATCCTTCCTGTTGTATTTAAGTAGAACCTAGTTCTTTTGTAAAAATTGATTTAAAGGAACTAATTCTTCATCACCTAGGATGATCTTTCCATCTCTCATAAATCTGAAAGTACCGTCTTCAGTCTTCATCACATTGGTAGGTCCATTATAAGTTCCGAAAGCATTTTCACTAGCGTTTACACTAGCTCCACTTTGATCCATCCAAGAGACATCTCCATTACTATAATATTGATAACTTCCATCATAAAATACTCCAATGTGATTGTGAGAAGATGGTGGTAAAACTGAACCGGAGATTGATAACAAGAAGCCTTTTAAACTATAATCTTCAGCAAATAAAGGGTGTACTCCCGCTCCTAGATCACCGCCGAAATAATACCATTCCTTGTTTACCTTTACTTGTCCGTCCTTATTACTTTTTGAAATCTTATCGGTCTTCTTTAATTGCTTGAAGATCTCCTTATAATCTCCAGCTGGAATCACAGCTCTTGCAGGAATATCATAGATCACAGCTTGCAAAGAATTGTTCAGGTACAATGCCACTTTACCATTCCCTCTAGGAAGTGTGACCTCTTGGAAACTGGTTGAAATATTGTTCATACTATTGGGGCTGGGCAGGATATGACCTTGAGATGCGGAGTGATCAAAAGCATATACCTTACTTGGGTTTTCTGCTTTATCTAAGAGCAATGTATAGCCATCAAAACTACGTACGTCTTGATACTTGTTGGCATCAACAAGGATATTTCCATTGTCTTTGATAATTCCGAAGTAATTTCCCTTCTTAAAAATAGCCGTCCCAAATCTATTGAAGGCTTCCATTTCATCGAGTTGCAGTGAAAGTGAAGCAGCTTTCTTTTTCCATACAACTTCCAGAGAATCTAAACGTCTTTGCTCTTTTTCTTTCCTGAGTCGTTCTAGCTCCAGTCGTTTTTTCTCCTCCTCTATTTCGATGAGTTTTTCTTCAATAGTTACATAGGTCTCTAAAAGATCCATGTACTCCTCACTTTTCTTGTTTTTCTGCAAGACGAAATATTTCTTGGCATAACCTCTTGCCGCTTCATACTCTTTCAATTCAAACTTGATGTAAGCACCCAGCCAAGCTAGGTCTGAAGTATTGATGGAATCTGTATACTTCATCGCTTTTTCAAATTGAACATTTGCCTCTTTGAATTCTATTTTCTCTACAAGTTCTTGAGCTCTTTTGATGTATACACTAGCAATTTCCGATCTCGATTGGCCAAAAGATGATAAACCAATGCAAATCAACGCAATTGTTATAAATTTCCTCCCCACAATAAATTATTTGATTAGTCCCTAGTTTAGAGACAAATATAAAATTTTGATTCTTAAATTTTTACGGAAAACGTCATTTTCGATATTCAGTGATATTCCCTTCATTATCTACATAAATTAGGACTACCTGAAGGTCTTTTCTATCTTCTAAAAACTCCTTTGTTTTCTGCAATCCCATAGCCATAAAAGCAGTTGCGTAGGCATCTACATCTGCACAATCTAAATCGGCATATACTGTTGCAGCCAAGAGATTGCTCTCTCTTGCGTATCCTGTTTTAGGGTTGATGGTATGGACGTACTTCTCTCCGTTCTCTGCAATGCGGAATTTTCGGTAATTCCCAGAACTTGCCATAGACTTGTTTTTAAGTGTCAAGACATCGTATGCAGTTCTTGTTCCATCCGTATTAGGGCTATCCAATTGAACCACCCAATCTTTTCCTTCGGGTTTGGTTCCACGCGTTCTGATTTCACCACCGATTTCAACCAAGTAATTTTCTACGTCTTTAGACTCTAAAAATCTACCGACTACATCAATTCCATAACCTTTGGCAACCGCATTAAAATCGAAATAAATTTCTGGAAATTCCTTGATGACTTCACCATTCTCAATTTTTACTTTGTCAAAACCAACATACCTCATCAATTCTTTCACTTTGGATGAGTCAAGTTCATTCAATGGTTTTTTGGGTCCGAACCCCCATGCGTTTACTAAGTTTCCTACGGTTGGATCAAAATATCCGTCTGTTTCTTTAAATATTCTGGCCGATTTTGAGAAAACCTCTTTGTAATAATCATCCACTTTGATTCCTTTTTCACCTTTATTGATTCTTGAAATATCGGAAGTTGGAATATAGGTAGACAACGATTGATTCACATCGGCAAACAATTGCTGAATGTTCGTATCAAAATTCGTGGTTGTATCATAATAAATGATACTGTAAGTAGTTCCAAAAACTGAGCCTTGTAAACGAATAGGTTCATTCGTTTTTGACTCTTTTTGGCAAGAAATTAATGTGATCGCAACAAGAAAAAAAACCGCAAGAAATTCTCTTTTCATTTGAAGAATGTTTGTTACACAAAGATAGGTTTTAAAGTTCTCACAAATCGTTCATAAATAATTGTTAATCGGATTTTTTTTCAGGTCAATATTTTTAAATTTGTGTAAATCTTAATTCAATATCAGAGAAAATGAGAAAACTAGTGTTGTTATTAGTTTGTGCGGCAGTTGTAAGTTCATGTGTTTCTAAAAAAGACTACGCATCCTTACAGGCGCAGCATAAGAAGACCAAAGATGAATTATTGGCAGTAAAGAATAGTTTGACGAAATGTTTGATCGAAAAGGAAAAATGTGAGTCACAAACGGTTAGCCTCAATAATACAATCGAAGAACTCAAGAAAGACAAACAGAAGACTTTAGAATATGTTGATAACTTAACTGTTTTGACCAAAGGAGCGAACGATAATATCAAGGAAACTTTGAATCAATTAAGTAAGAAAGATAAGTACATTAACAGGATCAGATCTGCTGCTTCTAAGAAAGATTCTTTGAACCTAGTAGTTGCCTTCCATTTGAAGAAAGAATTGAAGGATGGAATTGATGATGAGGATATTGAAATTAACGTTGAAAAGACGGTAGTTTTCATTTCTATTTCTGATAAGTTATTATTCAAAAGCGGTAGCTATAACATTACTGAAAAAGCATATGATGTTTTAGAAAAAGTAGCGACAGTTGTGAATGGTCAGCCAGAAATGGATGTAATGGTGGAAGGACATACAGATGACACTCCAATAAAGTCAGATAATACAGTGTTACAAGATAACTGGGATCTTTCTGTAAAAAGAGCAACAGCAATTACAAGAGTATTGCAATACAAGTATGGGGTTCAACCAAGTAGATTGATTGCTGCAGGAAGAAGTAGTTATATTCCTTTGGCTCCAAACGATACACCAGCAAATAAATCAAAAAACAGAAGAACTAAGATTATTATTTTACCTAAAATCGGTCAGTTCTTCGACCTACTCGAGCAAAAAGCTGAGTAACTTTAAAGTTCATTATATATAGGAAAAGTCCTGCCATTTGGCGGGACTTTTTTGTATCTTCCAAGGGTTGAAATTGATATGAAACAATTCCCTTCAAACATTCAGTTCAAATATGCATGGAGAAAATACCAAGAGCGAGTTCTCAATGAACTTGAGGATCATCTTGAAGACAATCATTTGCATGTAATCGCTCCGCCAGGATCTGGAAAAACTGTCCTTGGTCTAGAGGTTGCTTTGCGATTGAATAAACCCACCTTAATCTTAGCTCCTACCATTGCCATAAGAAATCAATGGATTACGCGTTTTTGCGAATTATTTCTTCAAACCAATATTACTCCAGATTGGATTTCTAGAGATATCAAACAGCCTGCATTTTTAACTGTTTCTACCTATCAAGGATTGCACATGGCGGTCACAGGCAGTGCTAAAAAGGAAGAAGAAATTGAAGCAAATGACGAGGAGATTGAAGAAGAATTGTTTAATGAAGATGAGATTATAAAAGAAGAAAAAGAGATTATCAAACAATTGACTGCTGTCAATATTGGAACCATTGTAGTAGATGAAGCTCATCATTTGAAAAATGAATGGTGGAAATCTTTAACCAAGGTGAAAGGTAGTCTGAATGCCACCATCGTTGGACTTACTGCCACACTACCTTATGACGTTAGTTACGCCGAATGGCAGCGTTATTTGCAGTTAAACGGACCCGTGGATGCAGAAATTTCAGTTCCGGAATTGATCGCTGAAGGAAATCTATGTCCTCATCAAGATTTTGTCGTTTTTTCTGAACCTACTCAAGAAGAACTTGACAAAATATTGGCCTATCGAGAACGAATAGATCGACTTTGTGAAGCAATTAAGGCAGATCAGACATTCATTTCTGCGATAGAGCAACATCCCATCTTTAGAGAACCTTTACAAAATCTAGAATGGATTTACTCCAACTTGGAATGTTATTCAGCCACCTTGATCTTCTTACAAGCAGTTGGGAAGAAAATTCTCAAGAAACATATCGACGTCATTGGTGTAGACAAGTTTGTCATTCCAGAACTCAGTTATGACTGGTTAGAAGTTTTACTAACTTTTTATTTATACAAAGATCCTGAGAGCTTCCAGGATTCGGAAGAACATCAGGAAAAACTCTTGAATAGGCTAAAGAGAGCCGGGGCGATTGAAAAAAGAAAGATCAATCTTTTGGTGAATCATAAAATGAATCGTTTTTTGAGTTCCAGTATTAGCAAGCTGAATTCTATTGAAAGAATTGTTGATTTCGAGCATGCTCAACTGAAAGACCAATTGCGAATGGTCATCTTGACAGATTACATTCGAAAGGAGTTCTTGGTGAAGGAATCTGTCAATTCTATGGAGCTCAATAAAATTGGTGTACTACCCATTTTTGAAAAACTTCGCCGAACTCAAAATCAAGACATCCGTTTAGGAATCCTTTCAGGCTCTTTAGTTATCATTCCAAAGTCGGCTCTTGAAAAGTTCACTTCTATTTGCCATGACTATGGCATCTCTTCCATAAAAACGGAAACTTTACCTTATGATCATGAATATGTAGTCATAAAAACTACAGAACAATTAAAGCACGACATTGTGCATATTGTAACGCAAACTTTTGAAGAGGGTTATATACACTGTTTAATCGGCACAAAGTCCCTTTTAGGTGAGGGTTGGGATGCACCTTCCATTAATTCTCTGATCTTAGCGAGTTTTGTTGGTTCATATGTCTTGTCCAACCAAATGAGAGGTCGGGCCATTAGAACGGATATCGGAAACAATGCTAAAACTGGTCAGATATGGCATCTTGCCTGTGTTGATACCACAGCATTGGATGGCGGCAATGACCTGCAACTGTTGAAACGCAGATTTCAAAGTTTCGTTGGATTATCTTTTACGGATGATAACGTCATTCAAAATAGTTTTCAACGAATTGACATTCCCAAAATGCTTAACAAGGATACGATTCCTGAATTCAATGAAAAGATGTTCTCAAGAGCCACTGAACGAGATCAACTACAAAGAAAATGGATGAACGCCATTGAAAATGGTTCTGTCTTAATTGAGGAGGTAATGATTCCTTTCCCTGATGATAAAAACTACCAAGAGGTAAAAACCTTGGTCTATAGAAAAACGATTCAGTACTTCCTTGCGGTACTTACATCTGGCGTTGGCATGTATGCCCTTGAAGTTTTAGAGATTCTCTCCAAATTCGGTCGCATGGAAGACCCAGGAAACGTGATTAAGACTACACTACTAGTAGCGCTTTTTGTTGGCTTGTTAATATTCGGTAGAGGTGGATTTAAATATTTATCGATGTATATCAAATATCGAGACATTTCCAAAGATGTACATAACATCGGATTGGCTTTGGTTGAATCACTTATTAATATTGGAAGCATCAAAACTAGAAGATCAGATCTTATTGTTGCATCTGAGGTAGATGTAAGAGGAGTTATTTATTGTCATTTGGAAGGCGGAACTACTTTTGAAAAATCTACGTTTATTAAATCTCTTCAAGAAGTGATTAATGAAGTGGACAATCCTAGGTATTTGATCATTAGAAAGAGTAAGTTGCTAGGGCTTTTATCACAAAAAGACTTTCATTCAGTTCCCGAAGATTTAGGACGCAACAAGAAAGATGCTCAATTCTTTTATCAACAATGGATCAAAAGAGTCGGAAACGCTCAATTGATTTATACGAGAACCATTAATGGCAGGAAGCTTTTACTTAAATCTCGCTTAAATTCTCTCGCTACAAAACTCGAAGATAGAAGTTCTCAACGAGTGAACAAATGGGTCTAATGGTTATTCCAAAATTCTAATAAAATCGTCAAAAGCCACATAGTAAGGTTGATCCTTGAAAACAGGTAGTTCAACACTTTCCGCATTTGCAATCCCCACACCTGCATACCAAACATTGGCATTTGATTTCTTTGCATGTTCTTTGAAAGTTTCCATCCAAAGCACATCATAATCTTCGGGATTTTGAATATTACTTGTTGCTTTGACCAATACGAAAATGGTAGGTTCTCCTTTTTTATACAAAACAAACTGCGGATGCCGTTTTATCTGACTATTGATCGCCACAAATTCATACCCCATTTCTTGTAGTTTTTTCCCCACAATATTCATCGCCAAGTTGTGTAATTCTTGATCTGTCAGTGCTTTCATCGTTCTCTATTAAAAAAGTCGTACTTTGGAATACAAAAATACTACATTATGAAGTTGTTTCTTAGAATCTTTATCTTAGTTTTTCTTATATCTGCTTGTAACAGTCAGAAAACAACGGTGAAAAAATCTACTGAAGAATATCAACAAGAAAGTTATACCCTTGGAGTTATTGAACCCTATAATTCAGGTGAGTGCACTGCGAGGATCACCATTAAGGAACTGGGAGTACAGTACGACCCAACGAACATTAAAGATGAAAAATTTGCTGAGTTTAGATCAAAGAAAACAGAGATTTACTTCAAGTTTTTACCGCTACGCATGAAGAATAGATGCGATGGTGTTTCGCCCATCAAACTCATTGAAGTGATTAAAAAATAAAAAAGAGAGAATCGATGATTCTCTCTTTTTGGTTTCGTTGTATTTGAAAAAGTCTATTCGACTAAAATTCGTTTGGTTACTCCTGCAGACTTATTTCCTAATCTGATTAGGTAAACACCTCCGGCAGCATAGGACATATCCAAATTATAAGAATATTCTCCACCCTCATTTCTCATGGTCTTCCATAATAGTTTTTGCCCTAATAAGTTGTATACATTCAGATCTAAATTTTCTGTTAACTTGTCTGTCGTCAAGATAATTCTAAATTGATCATTACCCTGATTTAAGATTTTCAAGTCCCCTACCAAAGTTTCCTCCGCATTGGACAATACAGTGCTACAGAATTCAATAGTCCAATCTAACAATGTTCCTCCAACAAAATTTCTATCATCATTGATATGCAATGTCCAGTCTCCAAGAGCAGACAGTCCATTAAAATCGGATAATCTACCTTGAGGTTTGAACACTCCTGTAAATGGTGGTGAACCATCACCAATGGCTGTAGCTGCATCATCATCAAAAGTAGTATTTGTCATATCATCTCCAGCGCCACCAACATCATTAGCTAAAATAACTTCAGTTCCATCTGGACCGATTAGTTTTATATCAAGATCTGTGATCCAATTGTGATCAATATTTAATGTTACATTAATATCAGAGATAATGGCGTCTTCAGTGATGGTAATTACAGATTCTGTAGCTGGATCACTCGCATCTTGAAGAATTGGAAAATCGGTATCGTTTGTTTCCATATAGCAAGGAGCATTTTCAACAGTTACCTGACTAGAGTCGTTACTCGACTGGGCATCAGAACCCAATTCTGTTTGTGCAACAATCGTATAGGCTCCATCAGTTGATAAATCCGCTAAGGCAGTAAAAGTGTAAGAGACAGTCTCTCCAAATGCTAAGGGCCCAGTGACCTGTTCTACCACTGGAGATCCACCATTGATTGTATAAGAAACATTGAAGTTCGACTGAGATGCGGACCCAAAGTTTTCAATTGTAACTGTCACTTGTTCATTTGTCAAAACATTGTCTGAAACTGGAGATGTAATTGCAGTAACCCCTATGTCATTTGGAAAGACATGAGTCACTTGTGTAGTCTTAGAATCGTTGGTATTATCTTCATCTGAACCTAAATCTGTAGAGGCTACAATCGTGTAAGTCTGACCCTCAATTGACATGTCTGCTGTTTGAGCAAAAGTAAACTGAGCAGATTCGCCTTCTGCTAAAGTAGGTCCATTATAAGCTTCTGAAACCACAGCACCTCCATCAATTTGATACGTTACATTAAAGGTTGATGCTGGATCAACTCCAAAATTGAAGACTGTAACTGTAATATTTTGTGTCGCAGAAAGCGCTCCCGTCACAGGAGCATCAATACTCACAACACCTATATCATTCGTTAGGTTTGGCGCAATCTGGAATACTCCAGCCACATTTTTTCTTTGAGTATCTACTACCTCATTTACAAACCAGAATTTCTTGTCATTCTCTGGATCTACATCAATTTTACTATAATCTCCATAACGGTCACTCGGAACGTTCCCATTTCCAGCTATAATTACTTCCTCAGTTATAGTCATTGTTCCTAATGGGTCACTAGCAAAACGACCTGTATAATATGATCCTGCATAGACTTGGTTATCAGAACTATTCGGACTAGACATACTGGTATATCCCATTCCAATATTTCCTTGGACATCCATGATCATACTTGCATTCCAAGCATGTCTATTATCTGGCGCTGTATAGGTTCCCTCTTGGTGTATGGTCCAAGGTTGACCATCTGCTGTTTGACGTAATTCATACCATCTCACTCCAGCCTGCTTTGCTGCAGATCCATCTACGTCAACTACAAAATTAAAAACAGCCGAGTTGTAACTTGAAAATTTCCTGTATTGAGCTTGGTTCATAATGATCGCTTGAAGCGCATCAATTCGAGATCCCCCATTGGGTTGATCTAAATTCGCAAAAGATCCTCCATCAAAAACACTTACAAATGGAGTCACTCCATCTGCGCCTCTTAATTCTTGCGCAGCAGATACAGTTGAGTTCCCTGTATCTGCCCAATCCATATCAATCGTCCATATTTTAATATGGTCTTCTGATACTCCAGGATAAGCATCGTCCTGTAAGAATATGACAGTAGCTCCTCCAGATGTAGGCCAGTTACCATTACTAATATTCAAAACTTGCGTACTGTGGAACCCGCTTGTCGCTAATCCAGGTAATGCAAAGGTTACGATTTGAGGTACTGTTGATGCATCATTATCAATCATAGCTGCTCTTTCAAATACATGTACTTGATTCGCTGCTTGTTGGTCAGTCATGTAATAGCCATCTCTCCAAATCGAAAGTTTTTGGTAATCATTTATTTGACCCCAAGTGTAAACAGTCCATTCATCATTGATAGGATCTGGTCCGCTAGAAACAGCTACTTGAACTCCGCCTCCTAAAAAAGAAAGTACCCAACGATCGGCATCGTTATCATAACTTGCTGTCAAGTCACAACATCCTCCAGAAGGAAAGATTGTTGGATTCGGAGATACTAAACCTCCCGTTAATGAGTTTCCATCTTTATCAAAGATTTGAAAAGCTGTATTAATAACAGAGATGTAGTGATTTGGGCCAACTGCTCCAGCAGGATCTGTAGGTTGCGAACTTGAAACTCCAGTTTCAAAAACCATTTCTGGACTTCTTCCTGGAATCTTACCCGTTAGTTTATGAGGATTCTTTGCAAGAATATCATCTCCTTTAGATCCCTTACCAATTACCAAATCAATTCTTGAAGATCGTGACTTTCCATCTTTTGCTTCCTGTTTAACAGTAAGATCTGGTCTTACCAAAGTATTCATTCGAGAAGCCAAAGAAGGAACTTGTTCAATTTTTGTAGGCAATCCTATTTGAATAGGTCTTTGAGGTTCATTTTTCACTTCTTGTGAAAATGTTGTTTGAAATCCAATAAAGAACAAGCAAACAACGAATAAATTGAATTTTGTATTCATTTGTTTTTTGTTTGGGTAAAAACGTTAAAATTGTTGAGAGAGTGAACAAAGCTAACTTTTTTAATGAAGATTCCAATAAAAAAAAGAGAGAATCGATGATTCTCTCTTTTTGGTTTCATTGTATTTGAAAAAGTCTATTCGACTAAAATTCGTTGTGTGGTACCAGAAGTACTATTTCCTAATCTGATTAGGTAAATTCCAGAAGAAGCATAAGACATATCTAAGTTGTAGGTATAATTACCTCCTTCATTCTTCATGGTCTTCCATAATAACTTCTGACCAATCATGTTGTATACATTCAAATCAAGGTCTTCAGTTAATACATCAGATGTTAGAATGATTTCAAACTGATCATTCCCCTTATTTAGAATTCTTAAATCACCAGCAAGTTCCTCTTGATCAACTGTCAAAGTAGCTGGGTCAGTACAAATCTGGATTGACCAACTTAATAGATTTCCTCCATCTTGGTTTGCATCATCTGTAATTTGTAATGTCCAATCACCAGCAGAGGACAGACCATTGAAGTCTGCTAAACTACCTTCTGGACTATAAGTTCCGGTAAACGGAGCTGAGCCGTCTGCAATAGAGGTGGCGGCAGCATCATCTAATACGGTATTAGTGAAGTTAGCTCCACTTCCACCAACATCAGTGAAAAGTTCAACTGTGGTACCATCTGGACCGATAAGAAAAACATCTAAATCCGCATCATAAGTGTGCTCAATATTTAAAGTCAGATTTACATCTTCAATAGTAACATCATCCGTGATATTAATCACTGAAGTGGTCACAGTCCCTGAGTTAGGTCCAATAGATTGTTCAGTATCATTAACACCAGCGACACAAGGCACTGTTTCTAAAGTCACTTCTGTCTTATTATTTCCATTGAAAGAATCAGTTGCCAAATTTGTTTCGGCCGAAACAATGTATGTTCCAATAGCAGAAAAATTCGCTGTGGTTGTAAAAGTATAACTCATAGAAGCACCTGCTGCCAAAGGCCCTGGAACATTTTCTACTACTGGGGTTGCCGTCGTATTTCTTTTGTATGACACATCAAAATTTGATTGACTCGAAGTTCCAAAGTTCTCAATGGTTACTGTAATAGCTTCAGTACCACTCAAAAATTGACCTCCTGATGGCGCCGTAATTGCTGTTACTCCCAAATCATTCATGAAATTGTGAACTACTTGCTCGGTAACACCATTATTCCCATTGTCTTGATCTAATGGATAACTAGTAGCTGACGTAATATTATAGGTTGTTCCTTCTACAGAAAGGTCTGCTGTTGCAGCGAATGTAAACTGTGCCGATTGTCCGGAAGGAATTGCTGCACCATTGTATGCTTCTGTAACCACTGGGCTACCATTCACCGTATAAATTACATCGAAAGTTGATGCTGGATTTTGTCCAAAGTTAAAGATCGTTACCGTAACAGTTTCTGTATTTGTCAAAGCTCCTGAGTTGGGTGAATCAATACTCACCACTCCAATGTCATTTACAAAGTTGGGTGCAATCTGAAATACTCCTGCTACATTCTTTATTTGTGTGTCGAAAACTTCATTCACAAACCAGAATCTCTTATCATTCTCTGGATCCACATCAATTTTGCTGTAATCCCCATAGCGGTCACCTGAGAAAGCATCATTCCCCAATCGTATAACCTCTTCTTCAAGAGTCATTGTTCCAAGAGCATCATTAGCAAAACGTCCTGTATAATAGGACCCCGCATAGACTTGATCATCGGAACTGTTGGGACTTGACATACTTGTATATCCCATTCCAATGTTTCCTTGAACATCCATGATCATACTTGCATTCCACGCATGTCTATTATCCGGAGCAGTGTAAGTTCCTTCTTGGTGAATCGTCCAAGGTGCTCCATCTGTGGTCTGACGTAATTCGTACCATCTAATACCAGCTTGTTTTGCAGAAGATCCATCAACATCCACAACAAAATTTATAACTGCTGAATTGTGACTAGGAAATCTTCTGTATTGTGCTTGATTCATAATAATGGCTTGAAGTGCATCTATACGAGAACCGCCATTTGGCTGATCTAAATTTGCAAAAGATCCACCATCAAAGACACTGACAAAAGGAGTCACTCCATCGGCTGCTCCAAGTTCTTGTGCGGCTGAAACGGTAGAATTGGATGGGTCATCCCAATCCATATTAATGGTCCATAACTTAATATGATCCTCTGAAACACCTGGATATGCATCATCTTGCAAGAAAACCACGGTCGCTCCTCCAGAGGTAGGCCAATTATTATTACTAATATTTAAAACCTGTGTACTATGAAACCCACTTGTTGCTAAACCTGGGAGTGAGAAAGATACAATTTGTGGAACTGTAGAAGCGTCTCCATCAATCATTGCAGCTCTTTCGAAAACATGGATCTGATTGCTAGAGTTTTGATCTGTTACATAATACCCATCTCGCCAAACTGATAGTTTATTATAATCATTCCCCGCCCATGTAAACACTGTCCAATCATCGTTGACAGGGTCTGGACCTTCAGAAATTGCTACGCGCACTCCTGCACCCGCACCAATTAGAATAGATAGTACCCAACGATCAGCATCATTATCATAACTTACGGTCAAATCACAACAATCGCCCGAGGAGAAAATCTCACTTCCTGGCAGTAACCCTCCCGTTAAAGAGTTTCCAGATTTATCAAAGATTTGGAATGCAGTATTTGTTACTGCGAAATAGTGATTTGGTCCTACAGCACCAGCAGGATCGCTTGGTCTTCCTCCTCCTGATATGGCTGTATCAAAAATAAGTTCAGCATCTCTACCAGGAATACTATTTTTGCTTTTATGTGCATTCTTAGCTAATACATCATCTCCTGAAGATCCCTTTCCGATCACGACATCCAATTTTGAAGGTCTATATCTTCCGTCTCTTACTTCTTTCGGATCAGATTTAGGAGGTCTCTTCCAAGTGCTTCGTCTAGAGGCTAAAGACGTTCTTTTCTCTACCTTTGTGGGTAATTCCACCTTAGTGGCTTTTCTTGGTTCATTTTTCACTTCCTGTGAAAATGCTGTTTGAAATCCGATAAAGAACAAGCAAACAATTAGTAAGTGTAGTTTTTTATTCATTTGTATTTCATTTAGGTGTAAAACGTTGAAATTGTTGATAGTCAACAAATCTAACTTTTTTAGCGAAGAATCCAATGAAAAAAGACAATTATTCGCCTATATTTCACCCTTTTAGGGGAGTCTTTTAGGTATTTTTACGGGTCAACGAAAACGTTGTAGTATGGTTTTCATCTTGTTCTTGTAAACGGAAAACTCTTTCAAGTTATGATGTGTACCTTTTGAAATCTCGACAAACTCTTGATGACTTGCTTTCACCAATTGAAAAAGCTCTTTTGATTCTGTGAAAGATGTAGTTTCATCTGCATCTCCATGAAAGAAGGTTATTGGAGAGGTTATTTTCCCAATTTTTTGATCGGTTCTGAAGTCATATTTGAGAAGAAATGAAGGTGATAGCGAAAAATAAAACTTAGTTGCTCTCTTCAAATTGTAAAAAGGTGCTTCTAAAACAACATGCTTCGGATTTCTTTTTGCACCAACTTCCGTTGCAAAGGCGGCCCCCAAAGATCTCCCATACACTACAATTTCATTTTCTGCATAATTGTTTTTAATAAAATCATACACGTCTACAGCATCCTGATACATTTTTTCCTCATCAAAATTCCCTGTACTCTTACCATAATTTCGATAGTCGATCACAAACACCTCATAATCATACTCCAATAAGTATGACACAATATTCCCCCAACGACTTAAATTGCCTTTATTTCCATGAAAAAATAAAATGATTCCTTTTGGTTTTTCTAGAGTAAAATGAAGCGCATTGATCGTCTCATTGTCTTGAGTAGATATATTAACTTCTTCAAAAGGTTCGGGAAATTGATAGACAAAATCTTTTGGCAGCTTTTTACCATTCAAAAAGATAAATCGCTCTTGAAAAAAATAAAAGAATAGCAAGCCAACTCCCAATAGAATTAACAGCCCATACACTATCTTTTTGATCATCTCCTTTTCTTTTTAGTACGAATGAAGTCAATGCTGGTTTTCTTTCTATCAACTTCAACTTTCCTTTCAGAGTTTAGAATCTCTCCCAAAGCTCTGTGATAACTTTCAAAGTTGTGCAAATCTTTGTGCCCACCGCCTATAATGGGATATAACTTTGTAGAATCGGGTTTTAATTGAGACAATCGTACACTTGAATTAAATCGGATGACTCTGTCTTTCGTACCATGAATGATCCGAATAGGACACTTCACATATTTGATCCACTTGTAGGTTGGCATCCTATAACGCATCACCAATCCTAGTGGAACCAGTGGTAGATAACGCTTTGCATTTTTAGACATGCTGAAATATGGACATGCGAGAATTAGTGCTTTGGGGTTATTCATGGAAGCCACCTTCGTTGCCAAACCGGTTCCTAATGAACGTCCGTATACAATAATTCGGTGCTCTTTTACTTTTTCTTTGATTCGATCATAGACATACAACGCGTCACGTTTCATACTTTCCTGACTCAGCTTACCCGTACTTTTGCCAAACCCTCGATAATCGATCATAATCACATCGTAATTGTGCAATGTAAAATCGACGGCAAATTTCCCCCAACCCTTGATGCTCTTTGAGTTTCCTTTTAAGTAGTAAACCACTCCTTTCGGATTGTCTGATTTGAAATGCAATCCATTAATGACGGCTCCATCTTGCAATTCGAGATTGTATTCCTCTACTTGCTGATTTTCATATTGAAAGACAAAATCTTTGGGAAGCTTCTCTGGATGAAACAAAAAACGTTCTTGAAAGAAGTATAAAAAAACACTTACCGTAGCAACTACAATGATCAAAATTAGTATGTACGATGTCCAAGGCATTTAGGTTGATTTGTTTGAACTAATCTAATCATTTTATCCAGTTGTCACAAGTTCCATTTCTATGGAAAAAAGTGTAACTTTAACCGAATCGGATTCTTAATGAAGTTCCCTAATAGCTATTTAAAAATTCGATCCTTCAAAACTTTACATTCATTGAAACTCTCTCAAAACTGATTCGAACTAAAACCAACTACATGAAAACGATCAAACTCCTCGTCATTTGCCTACTGATTTTACCTCTCACAACAGAGGCACAGAGAAGAAAAAAGAAAAAAACAGAACCAGCGATTAAAATCACAGATTCATTATTTCACGGATTAAAATGGCGAAATATTGGTCCGTTTCGCGGTGGACGAAGTGTGACTTCTACGGGAGTGATTGGGCAACCGCATACCTACTATATGGGTTCTACTGGTGGTGGCGTTTGGAAAACAACCGATGATGGAATCACTTGGAAAAACATCTCAGACGGATTCTTCAAAACAGGTTCTGTGGGTGCTATTGCGGTTGCTGAAAGTGATCCAAACGTAGTTGTCGTTGGCATGGGAGAACATGCCGCTCGTGGGGTAATGACTTCTATGGGAGATGGTGTGTATAAATCTACTGATGCAGGAAAAACTTGGTCGCATATTGGATTGGAAACAACCAGACATATTTCAGATGTGATTATTCATCCAAGCAATCCAGACATCATGTACATATCTGCACAAGGTGCTCAGTACGCACCTTCTGATGAACGAGGAATTTACAGAACTACAGATGGAGGAAAAAACTGGGAACGTGTATTGTTCGTAAATAGCACAACAGGTGCTTCTTCTTTATCTATGGATATGAACAACCCACGAATCTTATACGCTGCTATGTGGCAACACCAGCGATATCCTTGGTATATGGAATCTGGAGGTGCAGACTCGGGATTGTTCAAATCTACTGACGGTGGAGATACATGGAAAAAAATGGAAACTGGATTGCCCAAAGACTTTGGAAAATCAGGGATCTCTGTTTCAAGAGCCAACTCTGAACGTGTGTATGCCGTGATTGAAGCAGAAGGTAAAAAAGGTGGAGTCTATCGTTCGGATGATGCGGGAAAGAAATGGCGACAAGTGAATAGCAATCGTGTGAACATTGCGCGTTCTTGGTACTACATGGAGATCTTTGCCGACCCACAAAACGAGAACGTCGTATACGTGTTGAATGCACCAGTCATGAAATCCATAGATGGCGGACGAAGTTTTAGAAATATTCCTGTTCCACATGGCGACAATCATCACTTATGGATCAATCCGCATGACAACAAAAATATGATCAACTCCAATGATGGAGGTGCAAATATTTCCTTCAATGGTGGTAAAAGTTGGAGTACACAACAAAATCAGCCAACTTCTCAATTTTATCGGGTGATTACAGACAACCAAGTTCCATATCATGTCTATGGTGGACAACAGGATAATTCGGCCATTGCCATTGCGAGTAGAACCAACGATGGTGGCATCGATTGGAAAGATTGGTACTCGGTTGCAGGTGGTGAAAGTGCATTTCTTGCCTTTGACCCTGACAATCCTGAAACCGTTTATGGTGGAACCTATCAAGGAAACATCAGCAAATGGACCAAGTCATCCAGAGCTCAAAAATCGATCAAAGAATATCCAGAGCTCGGATTGAGTATTGCTCCGAAAGACTCTAAATACAGGTACAATTGGAATGCGCCTATCATTTCATCACCTCACGATCGAAATACCATTTATCATGCAGGAAATGTGGTGTTCAAAACAACTGATGGTGGAATCAACTGGACCAAAGTAAGTCCTGATTTGACCAAAAATGAAAAAGATAAACATGGTCCTGGTGGTGGTCCTTATACCAACGAAGCAGCAGGAGGAGAAAACTATAACACATTAATGTCTTTGGTTGAATCTCAGCACGAAGAAGGTGTCTTATATGCCGGGAGTGATGATGGTTTGTTACACATCACCAAAAATGGTGGAGCGAATTGGACAAACATCACTCCGAAAGGAATTTCAGATGGAATCATTAACAGTATTGATATTTCAGAACACGATCCTGCCACGGTATATGTGGTGGTAATGCGATACAAATCACAAGATTTGAGCTCATACATTTTTAAGTCGAATGACTATGGAAAATCATGGACGAAAATTGTGAATGGACTAGACGATCCCAATGGATTCGCTCGTGTGGTAAGGGCTGATAAAAAAAGAAAAGGATTGTTATATGCAGGAACAGAAACTGGATTGTACATTTCCAATGATGATGGCGCACACTGGCAAAGAGTGAAATTGAATTTACCCGTAGTTGCGATCAACGATCTCATTATTCAAGACAACGATTTGGTAGCTGCAACTTCGGGACGCGGATTCTGGATTTTAGATGATTTGGGAGCTTTCCAAGGAATGACTCAAAACAACAAATCAGTTACCATTTACAAACCAAAAGATAGTTATCGAATCTTTGGTGGGGTTTCCAGAGCCGTAGGACAGGGAACCAATCCGAGAAGTGGAGTTACCTTCGATTATTATTTAGATCAGGATTCAGATACCCTGAGTTTAAAATTAGAAGTTTTACAAGGTTCAGAGGTGATTAGAACCTATACCAACAAGAAACCAAAAGGATTCAAATCATGGCCAGGCGGACCGTCACGACCTCAGGTCTTACCTTCCAAAAAAGGATACAACCGATTTACTTGGAACTTTAATAGAGAATCTATTCCCAGCATTAACAAAGTTTTTGTCTTTGGAGGACATGGAGGATCTAGTGTAGCTCCAGGAGACTATACTTTGCGTTTGACTTTAGAGGATGAAACTGTGGAGACGCAAGCAACCATACTTCCCAATCCAGCAATCAAATCGGCTCCACAAGATTTTGCAGAACAACAAGGTATGTTGGTAGCTATTGAAAAGACCTTACATGACATGCATGAATCTGTGAACCAAATGCGATCAGCAAAATCACAATTAAGTCATTATGCGAAATTATTGAAAGGAAATAAGGATGCAAAGTCGCTTTTGGAAAAGGGAAAAGAATTGACCAAGCGCATTAATAGTTGGGAAGAGAATTTGATTCAGGCGAAACAGAAAACTTTCCAAGATGTGATCAATTTCAACAACAAATTGAATGCACAGTTGATTCGACTCAAAAGTTACATCGATCAGGCGGATCCAAAAGTCACACAAGGAGCGAAGGATTTATACAAAGATTTGATGGGTGATTGGAATGTATATAAGAATGAACGAGATGCCATTATCAACACAGAAATGAAAGCGTACAATAGTTTATATCGATCGTTGGATATTCCTGCACTAATATTGAAGAAGAAAAAGTAATAATATAATGTCATTCCGACCGAAGTGGAGCAATCTCTGAAATCCAAGAGATTTCTCGACAAGCTCGAAATGACAAAGCTAAATTATGATTAAGGTTTTTAGAAAAATACGGCAACGTTTACTGTCCGAGAAAAAATTCTCGCAATACTTACTCTATGCTTTGGGTGAAATCATCTTAGTTGTGATCGGTATTCTGATCGCCTTGCAAATCAATAATGCAAGCGAAAACAAAAAGAAAAGAGAAATAGAATTGAGTTATTTAGAACGATTGTCCATCGATTTAAAAGACAATGAAAAACTCTGGACCGATTTTCACGAACTCAAAGAAAAACAACTCACAGCTGCGAATATCTTCTTAAAGTTTAGCTTCAATAAGAATAAAGATTCTGTTTTAGATATTATCATGCCCTACTTCAATTCTATTTTTAGTTGGGTTGATCTCAATATCAACCAAGTGACCTTTGATGAAATGGTAAGCAGTGGTAATTTGGATCTCATCTCAAATGACTCGATCAAAATAAAGCTGTTAGAACTGAACAAACATTACAAGTCTATTTTGGATATTCAGACCAAAGAAAAAGAGAGTCACGACAGATTGTTATTCCCTCCTATCAATGAAAAGTTCAACATGCGTTATTTCATGGCACTCAATCCTGACAAGCAAAAAGAAATTGGTCGAACATTTTCTGATCAGGAAATGGGACTCTATTTAAATGAATTCAAACTAGAGCTCCTCGACCTTATAGCGGATCAAACCTTTATGAATGGTGTAACAGTGGTTCAAACTAGTGCAGATGTAAGCATGAAGGAGTTCTCAGTAGCCAAAGAAGAGGTCATTGAGTTGATTGCTTTAATCCAAGAGGAACTTAGAAAGGATGATTAAATTTTAACAGGTTGATAGCTTTCTAGGCTTCTTTCGAATAATTTCTTTTTGTATCTTGGTGGGAAACAAAATGAAATGACGATGCAGACTCCTAAACGTTTGGAACAGGCTTTAATCAAGCTTTACAATGCTTTTCACAACAATCGATTGGATCCAGAAGATTGCACTGCTTGTGCGGTGGGCAATATCTTAGACAATCAAGATTCATGGAAACATTTATCCAATGAACATGGTTCGCTTCGGTTGAATTATATTGGAAATGTGCATCAACGTTTGGGAAGAAAATTCAATGGATACAGTCCGCAAGAAATCTTAGAAATTGAGAAAGTCTTTCTCATCGCTTGTGGTTTTGAAACCCCGCTTTGTCATTACAATCAAAAACCTCAAAACCCAAGAGACAAAGAAACGCTATTCAACGGTCTTTGTGCAGTCGTGAGTTTGCTTTGCGAATTGGATGATGTTCCTGATGTGATGGATTATTCAAGGATTTTTGAATATGAGAATGATCAACCTGTGTATCCTTTAGCGGCAGTATTGCATTAAAAAAGGAAAGCCATTACAAAAATGTATCGGCCTTCTCACTTTAGCTCTAGCCCCTCAACTAGCACTAATCAATAGAACTTTAAACCTAAAAAAAGCACCAATATGCCAAACACTCGGGGTATGGGTGACTTAACAAATTTGGGGGAGCATATCGGTACTTCATTAACCTTTTAAATACTCAATTAGATAGACCCTCTTTTCAGGAGGAAGCTTTTATTAATCAAAGAGGACCATAAAAATTTAGAACTACAGTTGTAACATAAATAGTTTCGCCCTCCAGGGATTAATCGCAATAAATATTTTCTTCGAATTCTTAATCTTGATTCTCTTGAAACAGACCCACAACATGGACATTTTTTCATGTGCTTTATTTTTACAAGGCAATGTTAAGGCTGTTCTGAAAAAGACAAAAATTTTAGTGGTAACAAAAAGTGACAAGCACTTATTTTAAAGGGATTGTATAAATTTTTCTAGCTCTACACCACTCGGAACCTGTAGCTTTTTTCGAATTCGATAGCGGGAAGCTTTCACAGCGTCAATGGTAGCATTTCGTATGGAAGCAATCTCTTTGATGGACAAATTCAAACGAAGTAAGGCACAAACCTCACGTTCAGTTTTGGTGAGATTCGGATATAAGCCCATGATCTTTTGATCAAAACCTCTGTTCACCTCTTCCACTCGATCTTGAATAGAGGACAACTTACTTTCTGTGGCAATTTGCTGCTGAAGACTTAAGAGCAGTGTTTGAGTATACTGTTGAATATCTTTAGAATCTGTTTCCCTTCTATCCCCTTTAATTCGATCAGAAAATTCTTGAATGAACTTCAAGCGCATACTATTATCAGCCACAAGAGACTTTAATTCCGATTCTGAAACCTTCACTTTCTCTCTGAGAAGTTCCTTTTTTAGTTTTTCTTTTTCTAGTTTTTCTTTTACAATTCGAACTCTTGCTGTATAGTTTCGATATAACAGATAGCCCATATATCCACCACCAGCAATGAGTATGATAAAAATGAAGATGTAAAACTTAAACTCCTTTTCTTTTTGTTGAGAAATCACTTCCAACTGTTCTTTCTCTTTCTCAAACTCGTATTTCAATTCCAATTCTTGAATCTTCTTGATATCATTGATATCATGAACCGAATCTGCATAAGCCTTATACTTTCGATAGTTATTATAGGCACTTTCAAAATCCTTGGTTGCACGGTTGATAATACTCTTTCGTAAATAAATTCTAGACAATCGTTCTTTATATCCTTCTTTAAGAGATATTGCTAAGGATGAATCTGCATACTTCATTGCTTTTTTATGATCGTCGAGTCCAGAAAAGTCTTTTGAAAGACTTGCATATGCAACTGCAGTTGACAATTTATTCCCTTGTTTTTTGTAATAGTTCAAGCTATTGAGTCGAAGTGGAATCGACTTATCATATCTTTTTTGAACAGCATACAAGGTGGCAAGATTATTATTAACGCGTCTCATATCTTCATCACTTGCAATGGACGAAAACAAGTCCATGGCTTTGTCATAACAGATCAATGCTGAATCCAATTGAGACATTCTTCTGTAAGAAACACCCATCATGTTGTATGCCGCGGCAACTCCAGAAGTATCTTTTACAATTTCGTGCAACCTCACTGCTTCCTTGAAGTTTTTGATTGCTCGTTTATTATCGTTTTGATAGCGATAAACAACCCCCATATTGTGTACAATACTTCCTATATTGAGTGTGTCCTTTAGGTCTTCATACAACCTTTGTGCTTGTAAATAATATGAGATGGCTTCTTTATAATCTCCTTTTCTTCGAGATACGACACCCAATCGAGAATATAACTCGGCTAGG
>CAZTFN010000014.1:0-27579 GCA_964612905.1 uncultured Flavobacterium sp.
ATACAACCCCTGCATTGTCTTCTTCTAAGTTCAATACGATTCCTTCTAATCCGTTGTCGAATTCAACTAATTCCCCATATTGTACATTAGACAATCCGTATACACGAGCAATACCGTCTCCTACTTGTAAAACAGTTCCAACTTCGTTCAACGTTGCTTTCGCTTCGAAATTAGTTAATTGTTGCTTTAAAATTGCTGATACTTCAGCAGGCTTAATTGTTGCCATCTTTGTTTATTTTGCTTTTGGCCTTTGGCTCTATGCTTAAAAGCACAAAGCTTACAGCTTTGACTTAAATTTTTGGAATGAAATCGCTGTGATCAAATTCCTTTCTTAATTCATTTAAATAGTTAGAGATGCTTGCATCATACTGCACATCCCCTACACGTAAAATAAATCCTCCTAAAATGTCTGGATTTACAATATTTTCTAATGTTGCTTTGTTGCCGGTCATTTCTACAACCTTTGCCATTACTTGCTTTTCAATAGCCGCTGTTAAAGGAACCGCAGTGGTTACTTTGGCAATTTCAATGTTCTTGTAGTAGTCGTAGATAATGGTATACTTTTTGGCCACCGCTTCCAACATTTCCATTCTCTTGTTTTCTTCCAACAAATGGAAAAGACCCAATGTAATGTTGTTTACTTTTCCATTGAACACGCCATCCAAGACTTTTCTCTTGTCGTCAGACTTGATCACTGGACTGTGTAACATCACATCCAAATCTTTATTTTCAGCTATGGTTTGCGCTACCAATAGCATATCATCATTTAGCTTAGATTCCTCTTTAGAATCTTTTGCCAAATTCAAGATCGCTTTTGCGTAACGTAATGCAGCTTTTGTGTTTTTCATAGAATGATTACTTTAAAGTAACATCACCTAAAAGGTCTTCAACTAATTTTAATTGGTCCTTTTTATTAGACAATTCTTTCTTCACCACAGATTCTGCAATTCCAATAGAAAGTTCAGCTACTTGGTTTTTCAACTCAGACAAAGCTGCTTGTTTTTCTTGCTCAATAGATGCTTGTGCATTCATGATCAATTTAGATGCAACTTCTTTCGCTTCCTCTTTCGCATCAGCAATCATCTTGTCTTTGATTTCACGCGCCTCTTTCATCATAGAATCTCTTTCGGCTCTTGCTTCTTTTAATAATTGCTCATTATTCGATTGCAAGTTTTGCATTTCCTTCTTAGCTTCTTCAGCAGCATCCAATGCATTTTTGATTCCTTCTTCACGGTCGTTTAAGGCTTGAGTAATTGGTTTCCAAGCATATTTAACCATGATAAAAATTAGTATCAGGAATAATATTGTTTGCTTTACAAACAGATCTAACGAGAAGTTTTCTAATAATTGCTCCATAATTTTTTACTATAAATCTTTAAATAATAATCATTTCCTACAACCAACCGTTGTAGGAAATGATCTTTCAGAAATTACTTTCCTAAGAAAATCGCTGCGAATGCAAGACCTTCTAGTAATGCCGCGATGATAATCATTGCTGTTTGAATTTTTCCGTAAGAATCTGGTTGACGAGCAATACCTTCCATTGCTCCTTTACCGATTTGTCCTAGTCCAATTCCTGCTCCGATTACGATTAATCCGGCTCCAATTAAATTAAGAGTTCCTGTCATGATAATTGATTTATAATTAAACTTCTTTTCTTTTAATGATGTTCAGCTTCTTCTACAGCCATTCCTATAAACAATGCAGATAACATTGTAAAGATATACGCTTGAAGAAAAGCTACTAATACTTCGATTAAGGTTATGAATAACGATAATACCAATGACAAAATGGTAGACCCATAAATTGTCAATTCTTTCTGCATGGTCATTCCAATGGCAATTAAGCTCATCACTACGATATGACCTGCTGTTATGTTTGCGAATAAACGAACCATCAATGAAAATGGTTTGATTATTAGTGTTCCTGCTAATTCGATTATGGCCAAGACTGGTCTTAATATATATGGTACACCTGGCATCCATAATTGATGCGACCAGAAATGCTTGTTACTTGACGCCATGTATACAATAAATGTCAAAATAGCAAGTACAGCTGTAATGGCTAATTGACCTGTAACGTTGAATCCAAACGGAGTAAGACCCATTAAATTGGACAACCAAATAAAGAAGAATACCGTTAATAAGTATCCTGTAAACTTGTTGTACTTATGACCGATATTTGGTTTTGCGATTTCATCTCTTACATAAATTACTAGTGGCTCTAAGACTCTTCCAAAGCCAGTTGGAACTTGCTTTGTTTTGTATTGTTTTGCAAGACCCCTAAACATGAAGAACATCATAAAACCAAATAATATGATTCCAAAGACACTTTTAGTAATGGATAAATCAATTGGTTTTGTTGCATTGGTTGCATGGTGATGATCATCGAAAGCAACCGCTGTAGCTCCTTTTTCTAGCTCGTAAATTTTTCCGTGTAATTTAACGAAGCTACTTTCTCCTTTCTTCACAACTACTTTTCCCTCATCATCATGGTGAAATGCTGAAGACATAAAAGCTGTGAATCCGTTTTCTCCCCATAGCATTACTGGTAATGGAAAACCTACATGGTGTTCTTCGTCATTAGAAAAATAAGAGAATAGATGAAAATCGTGAGAGTCCTTTACGTGATGTTTGATGTATTCACCAATCTCCTCTGGAGTATTTACTGGATCTGCTTTGTGTTGATCATGAGATTGTTTTTGATCTCCTGATGCAAAAATCACAGTAGAGGTGAAAAAAATAAGACTTAAAGTGATAGCTAATTTGCTGATTAACTTGGTTTTTTTGCGATTCATTGTCATCCTTGTTAAGGTGTCTTAATTTCGGCGCAAATATAGTCAATATTTTTGGGGTGAAAATAGCTTATTCTACATTTTTTATAGTATCTGAAGTATTTAAAAGCTTCGTCATGAACAACACTTCAAAAAACAAGGTTAAACCCATGATAAACAAGCAGTTAATCAACTCTTGTTTTGAGCTAGAAGTTTGGTCGGAAAATTGCTTTTGAAAAATTATTATGAAGAGAATTATCTTCAAAGGGACACTAAACAAGTAAAAGTAGCCAATTTGGTGCTCAAACTTCTTCGTTTTTTTTAAGAAACTTAGTAAAAAACAGACAGTTATCGAAGAACTTATCAAATAAACATAACTACCTATAATGAACTTCTTGAATGCGCCCGTAAAAGAGAAAAGGTGGATATGCGCAAAACCTACCAAAACCATTCCTAAGACAAACACCGAAGTGTAGATGAAAATCCTTTTTTTCATTACTTATTGAATCGATTGACTCTGTATACAACTAAAAACATGGCTATAAAAACTCCTGCGATGGTGGTAAAGGCTTCAATATTGGTTGTTTCATACTTTCCATCCAACCATTTGCCCACATAATTGCCCAGGAAAATGATGACGCCCATTTCTACACCAATTCCCATGAAGACACCTACATTTCTAAGCGGTTTTTTCGGAGAGGAGTCTTTGTTGCTCATGCTGGTTGAGTTCTTTCACAGCTCCTTTCATCGCACAGCTTGCATTGAAAGCAGCTCCTGGTTCAACGGACAGTTTTCCAATGACTACGTCGCCAGAAATATTCGCGGTTGCTTTGATCGTTAAGGTTTCGTGCACTAATAATTCACCCGAGAACTTTCCTTCTATGTCAGCGTTTTTAGCTTCAACTTTCCCTTTTATGGTTCCTTCTGTTCCAATGATTACACGACCATTGGTTTTTAAGGTTCCTTCTAGGGTACCGTCAATTCTAAAATCTCCTTCAGAGGTAATATCTCCAGTGATTGAAGTATTTTTTGCAACTACATTTCTTTCCATGGCTCTAGGTTTAAGGGGTTTCTCTTTATTACTGAACATAATCGTAGGGACTTATTTTTTTAATCGCTTGATCAATTCCAAGGCTTTTTCGCTTTGCTCTGTTCGTGGGTAATCCACGGCTACCTTTTCTAGTTCAGCAATGTAAAGAGCTTTGGAGTTGTATTTCCCAATGGCATAAGCTCTTAGGAGTGCAAATTTAGGAATTAAATTGGAATCTTCTAATTCGGGCCACATGGTATCCACAAAACAGCGTGCTTCTTCAAAAGATTCGTCCTTATATAAATTGTAGGCTATTTTGTACAATTCTGCGATTTCGTCAACTGCATCTTCTTTCTTTAGCTCTTTCTCTGGATTCAATATGATTTTAGCAAACGGAGTATCTGCATACTCCGTTAAGACCACATTTTTATGCTTGTCTCCCTTCGGATTTCCCTCATCTGCATAAATTTGATACAGGTGATAATTGATGGGTAAAATCAAGTCTTCAACAGGGTCCTCTTCCAATACCCGTTCTAAGTTGTTGATCGCTTTTGGAATGTTCTTGAACTGCTCCTTGTAAATCAATCCTAATTCAAACAATGCATTATTTCGATCATACACCAAAGAATCAATAACCTTCTTATCAGACGGAATAGTTTTCGTGTAGGTAGATACCTCGTAGCGAGCTAATTTTTGGGAAAGCTCTACATCATCAACCTCTTTCTTTTCTATTACCGTTTTGTCTGAGTATCTCCAATTATCTTCTAAAGGTCTGGTTCCCCAAACTCTTTGGAACTCACCTTTTCCAAACCCTAAAGCTTGTACATTGTAGAAGTACCACTTTCCATCGTTTCCGTTGAACTGAGTTCCTCCACTTGAACCGAAGGCATTTCCAAAGTTCACCGCATTCAATCTGCGCTGCGCTTCTTCTTCATCTTGTTTCTTGATCTTATCGATGTAGGATTGGAAATAGGTTTCTCTCTCCTCATCGGACATTGCCACCAAACCTAAAATACTGTCATTGGTTTTAAGAACCTCTTCGTATTTTCTTAGAGAAGCTAAGTTTTTGGCACGTCTTTCAATTCGTTTGATTCTTAAGTTCTGTTTGTCTTGTGCAACATATAAAACACTATCATAGTAAGCGCTTGCCGTAACATAATTCAAATCTTTAAAGTAGATATCGGCCAGACGCTCATAACTAAATGTCTTCTGTTTTGCTCCTCCATTCTTTGCTCTCAAAGAAAGGTTGTAGTTGGCAATCGCTCTGTCAATACTATCTCTGCTTCTCTCCAACTCAGCTACCTGATAATACAATGCATCTAAATAAGGTCTATTGTCTCTGTTCTTAATAAGTTTTCTGAATCTTTCTAGGATGGCAATGGTTGAGGAATCTGTCACCGAATTCTTAGCCAGCTCAATGTTTGCATAAATTCGAAACTTGTAGGGAGCTTTCTTAAAGTCGATCAACCTTTTGAACACCAAGGAGGCAGTATCTCTGTTTTCCTCCATTGCGTATAACTGACCTAAGATGAATAGATTTCTTGCTCGTTGTACTTTGTTCTTGGATGTTTCTGTGGCCAACCATAAGTGTTCTTTCACCAAATGAATACTATCCATTTTTTGATGTGCCATGGCCATGGCCGTATGCGCCTCTTCTCTTAGTCGGTCCGACAAATCTGGTTGACGCAATAAAATATGCATGGTTTCAATGGCCAACTCTGGATTGTCAATTCTAATATTGGCTTTTGCGCGCCAAATTTTTGTTTCATGAATCAAGTTTGCACTTGGATAGTTTGCTTCAATATAGTTGAACGCTTCAATAGCAGGAATGAATCGCTCCGTGTAATATCTCGCCTTTCCTAAAAGCAAATAAGCATCGTCAATTTGTCTGTTCTTCTCCTTGCCATAAAATCGCATGGAATGTTTTTGAATTGCTTTTACGGCTTTTTCTTCGGCTTTATCAAATGGAGATGACTGCTCATCTTCTGTTTTTTCACCTTGACCTTGAGGAGCTCCTGGACCGCCAAAAGAGTTGTTGAACTTTGGTGCCTTAATGATGTTTCCTTTGAACTTGATCGGTTCAATTGGCAATAGTTCCCAAAAGTCGTCTTCGTATTGCGAATTGATTTCATCAATTCCTTCTTGAAAGGCCACTTTCCCATTGTATAAGACATTATACTTTGTGGTCATGGCATGAAAGTTTCTGTTCAAGAAAGCATCCTTTTTTGTGCTACAGGAAGCAATCATGAAAAGCAGAAGCAAAATCCCTATTTTCTGAGTGTTTGGCATAGAAAGTAAAAACTCTTATTTACAACTAATTCTTGTTGAATTTATTGCAAATAAGAGCGTAAAAATAGGAATAAAACTGAGATATAATAGGCTATACAGAAAAATAGCTTTCCAACTCTTTTAATGTTTCATCAGATGTTTCGATATCTTTCACTACTTTTCCTTTGTCAAGAACCACGATTCTCTCGCAAACTTCTGTAACGTGACTTAAGTCGTGACTGGATACCAAAACAGTTACTTCTCTATCTTCAGTTAATACTTTTAAAAGCTTTTTCAAGCGGATTTGTGTGGTTGGGTCCAAGTTAGCAAAAGGCTCGTCTAAAATCACCACTTGCGGATTTCCCATCATGGCTGCTACGATTCCCGCTTTCTTCTGATTTCCTTTACTAAGGTCTCTCAAGTATTTTTTCTTTCCAATAATTTCTCCGTTAAAGAACTCTTCAAATTGAGCGACAAACGCCTTCACATCTGCATCACTCATTCCTCTTAGGTCTCCAATAAAGTCGAAATATTCTTCTGGGGTTAGGTATCCGATCAAGAATGTTTCATCTATAAACGACCCTGTAAAGTTTTTCCATGCTTCGCTTTCATTCACAACAACATCGTTGTTTGTGATTTTACCTGTAGTAGGTCGGATCAAGTCAAGTAGTAAATTGAAGTAGGTAGTTTTTCCTGCTCCGTTATTTCCTACCAATCCAAAACTTTGTCCTCTTGGAATTTCCAAAGCGTCTATATTTAACACTTCTGCTTCTCCGTATCTCTTTGATATATTCTCTGTTTGTATCATGATTTCTGAATTAACTTTCTTGATCGAATGCTGCGATCATTTTATGTTTAACGTTGATGTATTTGTTTGTGATGGCTGTCATAATTTGTTTGTGTAAAACAATGCCTAAAAGTCCCATAGCAATCAATACTATAACGGCAGTCTCGAAATTAACCAACCAATTAAGGAGTCCGAAAATTGCCATTGGGATGACCATCAAAGGAAGACCTATCAACCACTGAACAGCACCAGTTCCTTGATAATTAAAGGCTGCTTTCTGATCTAAATTGATTTTCTTTCTGTTGAAAGCTCCTCCGTACATGATCACATGTGTGTTCACTCCTACATTGTAGATCATGGCTGCAAAATGTGCAATTAAAATCTTCCACCCGAAGTATACATACGGAATTCCCAATACGAACATGACTACAACACTCATACTCATCAAAACAAACTTCGATTCCAAATATCTTTTGTACTCAAAATTCTGACTCATCAACATTTTATAGTATCCGCTATCCCAAGCAGGAATGAACTGTCCGAAGTTGATTAAAAACGATCCCGTAGAGAAAATCCCAATGAATATGTAGAAGAACACCATGTCCTTGTATATCTCCTGAGGATAAAAGAAGAGCCCATACAACAGTCCTACCATCAAAATAATGAAGGTACTTTTGGTTCTCTTGTTTCTCATGATCAATCGTATGTCCAATTGCATGAATGGGGCGATGTCTCCAAATCGTTTGGTCCAAGAAAGGTCCGATGTTTTTGCTTCTTTTACCTTTACTTGAATTGCACTATCTACAAACAGCTTGTTTCTTAAACTCTTAAAGTTCGAGATGTACAGTCCAACCAAAATGGCTACCACAACTAAAATGTAAACAGGTGTTTCCAAAATAGCGGTAACTGCTTGATACGTTAGGTCTGACAATGGAAGAATTTGATAATAATTCAATCCCGCCAAAAGCGCTAATACTCCTACAAGCGGTAAGATGGAAAGATCTGTCTTCGACATTAAATTCTCGAAGAAGAAATTCAACAGGTTTACCACATGCGTCATTAAGAAAATTAATGCGAACCAAGTCCAGACTTGTGTTGGATCATACCCTTCATTCAGAAGTACTCCCGAAAACGGTATGATAAAAAACAACGACAAGAAGTTGAAAAAGGAGAATGCGGATTTGATCAAAACAAAATTGACAATCTTACTCCTTTTGATTGGTAAAATAAGAAACGGTTTGACCGTCATTACAGGTCGTTTCTGAAGAAAGAAGCGCATGGCCAAGTCTGCAGTAAACCAATAAAATAAATAATTATTAACGATGTTAAATGGGTCTTGATCTGGGAATTGTTCTTTCAATAGATAAAAGGATCCAACTCCTGACCCAAGGAAAATTAGAATAAAATAGAGGGCAAAAAATCCCATCAAAATTTTAATTCCAATGCTTTTCTCCCAGTAGGGCGACCTAAAATACTGCTTCCATTCTAGGCGTAAAAAACGTGCAATCATTGTTGGTTAAATTAGTTTGATAACAATTAGTGCCTAAGTTACCCATTTTGTTACAACAATTTTCAACAAATAAAAAACCCTGACGATTCTGTCAGGGTTTTAAGACTCTGAAACAAGTTCAGGGTTTATAAATTTAAATCTGTTTAGATTTCAACCTTTAGTACATCTTGAATAATCTCTTTTAGATTGTGCTTAGGCAGTGCTCCCTGTGCCATTTGTGGCATTTCTCCCATAGGAACAAACAACATAGAAGGAATACTTCTAATGGCAAAAGCTGCCGCCAATTCTTGTTCTTTTTCTGTATCCACCTTGTAGATTTTCAGTTTATCCCCATATTCTTCGCTCAAATCTTCCAAAATTGGAGCAACCATTTGACACGGTCCGCACCAATCTGCATAAAAATCTATAATTGCAGGAACGTCTCCTTCAAAGGTCCATTCCTTGTTTTTTTCATAATTGAAGACCTTTTCTAAAAAGGTTTCCTTCGTTAATAATTCTGTCATAATAACTCTCTCGGTTTACTTTCAACTTAGACGAAGTTGATTCTGCAAAATTACACATTGTAAATGAGAGTGAATTCATGTTCTATTCGCAAGCCATGTGAGCCAGCTATAAAACGTTAAATTCTGTTAAAACCCATTGAATGCGTAACATGAACGTTTCTTTTTCCACTAACTTAGACGACCACAAACTTTTAACCATGAAAAAGCTTATCATTCCCGTGCTCTGTGCTGCTACTATTTTGACTGCATGCCAAGACGAATCTAACAAAAGAACTATTGCCGTGACCTATCCTGAAACCGCAAAACAACCGGTTGTTGAGACTTATTTTGAAACCGAAGTCGTTGATAATTACCGCTGGTTGGAAGACGACCGAAGCAAGGAAACTGAAAATTGGGTAACTGCTCAAAATGAGGTGACCTTTAACTATCTAGACAAGATTCCATATAGAGATCAATTAAAAGATCGTTTGTCTGAATTGTGGAACTACGAGAAAGTAGGGTCTCCATTTGTTGAAGGTGATTATACGTATTTCTATAAAAACGATGGACTCCAAAATCAGTATGTTGTCTATCGTAAAAAAGGCGATGATGGAAAAGAAGAAGTTTTCTTAGATCCAAATTCTTTTTCTGAAGATGGTACCACTTCTCTAGCTGGCTTGACCTTTTCAAAAGACGGAAAGACAGCTGCTTATTCCATTTCTGAAGGAGGAAGTGATTGGAGAAAAATCATTGTGATCGATGTAGAATCGAAGAAGGTCAAAGAAGATACTTTGGTCGATGTAAAGTTTTCTGGAATCAGCTGGAAAGGAAACGAAGGCTTCTACTATTCTAGCTACGACAAGCCCAAAGGAAGTGAGCTTTCTGCGAAAACAGATCAGCATAAATTATATTACCATAAATTAGGAACTCCACAAAAAAATGATCCTGTTATTTTTGGTGGAACCCCTGCTGAGAAGCATCGTTATGTAGGAGGTTATTTAACCGAAGACGATCGTTACTTGGTAATTTCGGCTTCTGTTTCTACCTCTGGAAACAAATTATTCATCAAGGACCTTACAAAGAAAAATAGCAAATTAGTGGCTGTTCTTGATAATGTTGATAGCGATACGTATGTTATTGATAACAGAGGGAGTCAATTATACCTTGTAACGAATCTAGACGCTCCAAATCAAAAGATTGTTACTGTGGATGCGAAGAACCCCACTCCAGACAACTGGAAAGATTTCATTGCAGAAACTGAACATGTTTTGAGCCCTTCTTCAGGAGGCGGATATTTCTTCACCGAATATATGGTGGATGCCGTATCAAAAATACTTCAATATGATATGGATGGAAAATTGATTCGAGAAGTGAAATTGCCAGGAGTTGGAAATGCTGGTGGATTCGGAGGTAAAAAAGATGATAAGACGTGTTACTTCTCTTTTACAAATTACAAGACACCGGGAAGCACCTACAAATATGACATGGAAACAGGTACTTCTGAGTTGTATTGGCAACCTGCCATCGATTTTAACCCTGAAGAGTATGAGAGCAACCAAGTTTTCTTCACGTCTAAAGACGGAACCAAAGTTCCTATGATCATCACCCATAAAAAAGGTATTGAATTGAACGGTAAGAACCCTACTATTTTATATGGATATGGTGGATTCAACATCAGCTTGAACCCTGGGTTTAGTATTACCAATGCTGTTTGGATGGAACAAGGTGGAATTTACGCTGTTCCTAACTTACGTGGTGGTGGAGAATATGGTAAGAAGTGGCACATTGCAGGAACACAAATGCAAAAGCAAAATGTATTTGATGATTTCATCGCTGCTGCCGAATACTTAATTGAAAACAAATACACTTCATCTGACTACTTAGCAATTCGTGGAGGATCCAATGGTGGATTATTGGTTGGAGCAACCATGACACAACGCCCAGATTTGATGAGAGTGGCACTTCCTGCAGTAGGAGTATTAGACATGCTACGTTATCACACCTTTACCGCTGGAGCGGGTTGGGCCTATGATTACGGAACGGCTGAGCAAAGCAAAGAAATGTTCGAATATTTGAAAGGATATTCACCCGTTCACAACGTAAAAGAAGGAGTTGAATACCCTGCAACAATGGTGACTACAGGAGACCATGACGATCGTGTGGTTCCAGCGCATAGCTTTAAATTTGCTGCAGAACTACAAGACAAGCAAACAGGAAACAATCCTACTTTAATCCGAATTGAAACCAATGCTGGACACGGAGCGGGAACACCTGTTGCCAAAACAATCGAGCAATATTCAGATATTTATGGATTTACCTTATTTAATATGGGGTATGACAAATTGCCAAATCCGCCAAAAGCAAAAATCAAAGACTAAAAATATCAAAGGTGGCTGACAATCTCGGTCACCTTTTTCAACGTATCTTTGCCACGTACCATAGTGCGTGGTTTTTTTATGCTAAACGTCAACAACATTTCCTTTGAATACAACAAACAAAAAGAGATTCTTAAAGACATTTCTTTTCAGTTGAATGTAGGTGAGCATCTTTGTGTGATGGGAGAAAGCGGTAGCGGAAAATCGACGCTACTGAAAGCCATCTATGGGTTATTGGATTTAAAAAGTGGCGACCTCTATTGGAAAGAGCATCAAATCTTAGGACCTGCTTTTCATCTGGTTCCAGGGATGGAATTCTTCAAATATGTTCCACAAGATTTTGATCTCATGCCCTACACTTCTGTAGAGGAAAATATTGCCAAGTTTTTGTCTCGTTTCTATCCTGAAGAATCCAAAAAACGAACCCAAGAATTGTTGGAAGTCATCGAAATGGAGAGCTTTGCCAAGCAAAAAGTGAAAGACCTGAGCGGAGGGCAACAACAACGTGTGGCTATTGCCAGAGCCTTGGCAAAAGAACCTGAATTAATCTTATTGGACGAGCCTTTTAGTCAGATCGATAATTTTAAAAAGAACTCGCTCAGAAGAAAGCTATTTGCCTACTTAAAAGAGAAGAATATTTCCTGTATCGTAGCCACTCACGATGGAAACGATGCCTTGTCTTTTGCAGATAAAATGATGGTGATCAAAGATCATCAAGTACTGGCTTTTGGAAAACCCGCTGATCTCTATCAATACCCAAAAGAGAAATATGTTGCTGCTTTGTTTGACGATGTGAACGAGGTTGAGATGAATGGGAAAACCCAATTTTTCTATCCGCATCAGATTCAAATTGTGGAATCTTCAGAGCATAAAGCCACCGTTACACAGTCCTATTATAAGGGTTCCTATTGGTTGATTGAGTTAGAATTTGGTGGACAAAAAGTATTCTTACAGAATCCTGTGGAAATGGAATCAGGAAATCTCATTTATTTGGATTTTCTTTCCGTTCCAAACTAACTCATCCGTTTCTCTTTTTCCTAGCAACAGCTTCCCAATGGGCGAAGAGGTAGAAATAGCAAAATAGACTTGCTTTTCAATTTGAATTTGCCCAACACTCACGCTCAAAAAGTATGTCCCAAGATTGGTTTCAATCACAGATCCTAAAATGGCGATTTCTGATTTTTTTGACAGATCAATTCTTGCCAAGGTATCTTTCATCTGTTCAATGGAATGCAACTGTTGTCCTGCTTTTTCCATTTCCAATTGTAGCATGGCTCTGCCTGTTTCATGCTTGTCACCAGCCGAACTTTTGGTTTCTGAGGTCAGTGCTTTTTGATTGGATTCAATGGTTTTGGCAATCGTTTGCAAACGGTCATTTACGTGATTCAGACATTGTTGATATAGTTGTTCCTTCAAGCTCATTCGCTAATTTCTATCACAGCTAATAAACGAAAAACCAATCTGTTTTTTACGGAATAGTTCGTAAAATCGGAAGCTTTGAGTAAATCACTCAGTTCTCGTTTTGTAAAACTTCTTCGAATGGCTTTTAATCCATCGGATTGAACTGTTTTATTGAAGAGAAGGCCCAAAGGATAGAATAGAATTCTGGCTATAGAGCTCCTTCGTAGCTCTGATAAAATGATTGCCTTTTTTACTTTCTGTTGACTCTTTCTCATAAAGTTCACGAATTCATCATCTTGAAAGTGATATACAAAATGGCTACTGATTAATAAGTCACACTCTGGAAGCACAAAGTCTTTAGAGAGAATATCTGCTTGAATAAAATGGATGTCAAAATTACTTTTAGACTTGGCATAATCTAAGCTGTTTTGATTGCCATCAATTCCAGTGAGTTTGACATTTTTATTTTTGGATCTGCACCAATTGGCAATGGAGATCAGATTGTCTCCTCCTCCGCAACCTAAGTCGACAATGGTTTTTATTTCATGCTTTTGAAATTGTCTTTTTACCTCGTCTAGAGTGTACTTTGAATTCCCCAACCACTGATTAATCTTAGACAAACCGTCCAGTATTTTCTCGAGTGGCTTACCTTCAAGTTCTAGATTGTCTAAGTCTTCTTTTATATGACTTCTCTTAATCGGCACTCTTTCCAAAAATGAGTTTGTACACCCAACCTACCAAGGCATTTCCAGCGGGGAAGTACAAGGCAAAAAACAAGGCCATTCCCAAGCTAAAGTTTCGGATGTTTAGGTATTGATCCATTAAATTATCAGGATACGCGTAGGAGGTTTCCAGCAAATAACCCCCGAACTCTAAGAGTCCCATCGCAACCAATCCGTAGGCATATTGAGTATGAAAAGGAAGCTTTCTCAACAATAAAGAAATGGGAATCATGTAGATCAAATACACGGTGATCACTTGCCACCAATAGGTAAACTTGGCAACTTCAATGGCTTCTCCAAAAGCATCCATTACTGTTCCCCATAAAAAGTAAATGACGATGTAAAGGAAAACCAATCGCTTATCAACAGCGAATTTTTGTTTGGCATAAGTGATGAATTCTTTCATGTTTTATTTGCTAAGTGAGCCCTTCACTATAGTGAACCCTTGACTTAAAGGCAAAAGCCTGATAATCACCATGGTGTGTTTTGGTAAATGAACTGGATACAAGCTGTCCATTTTGATATACATTCGGAACTCCAATTGTACTCTTTTTGATTTCGAGTTGAGTCGATGGGATTACTAGTTTCCTTTCAATTGTTTGCAATATTTCCTGTGAAGTTCTTCTTCTACCTACATATTGAAACTGGCTTTCTCCAATAAATGTGTAAATATAGTTGCTTGTGGTTTGGGTAGTTGTTTCAAAGACTTGATCTTTGAACCTTACCAATCCTTTGGTTTTTGATAGCATCTTACAATCAAATTTCTTGGGTGCAAAAAAACGTTTGTTCTGTTGTTGAACCACCACTTTATAGGCCGCTTCTTTCATACTCCAGAATCGCCATACGAGTAAAAAAGGGTGCTCAGATTTTTGAATCGCTTCTATTTCATACTTCGTGAACTGCTTTTCTAAAAAACCAGGTCGCCGCCAATTGCTTTGTGTTTTGGCAAGGGAAAGGTCTATGATATCGTTGCCAATCAAGATTCGGCGAGTTTGCTTTCAATAATTTCAATAGCTGCTTTTACCGAAAGCATTTTCTCCATAGAGTCGTTGTCGATTTCAATATCGAATTCGTCCTCTACGTCCAAAACCACATCCACTAAGTTGGCAGAATTGATCTTCAAATCATTGATAAAATCTGTGTCCTCCGATAGGTTGTTGAAGGCTTCTTCGTCTTGAATATAGGGTTTGACAATCTTCTTTAAGGATGCTATGAGTTCTTCTTGTGTCATTCGTTAAATTTATTTTCGTTTTCTATCATGGTGCTCCACACCTCTTTGATATAGGGCACAACTACATCGTCTTTATAATCAATATCGGTATTTATCATTACTATTTTTCCTATCTCTGTCTCAGGGTTAAAGTACATCAGGGCAAAAGAGCCAAAATCTGATCCGTTATGGCCAATCAATAAATCGGTTGATCCAATGAAACTATTGTTGTATTCGATAAAATGCCCTGCATTAATTCTTCCATTCTCTTCAATTTGGTCAAATTGTTTTTCAAAGAGTTCGGTATAACTTTCTTTGCTGATTAGTCTACCTTTTCCTTGGTACCCTTTCATGAGTTCCATCAAAAACTTACTCAAGTCTTCACTTGAGGTAAACAACCCTCCATTTGGATAGGTAATGCAAGTATAATCTGCAATTTTAGTATCCTTGAATAAGTAAAAACTGGAACGCTTTAGTGAATCTAACTCTGAAATCTTCCAGCCGGAATCCTTCATTTTCAAGGGATCAAAAATGTATTTTTTGGTAAAGTCTTTATAGGTCATTCCTGTTGCTTCAGCAATGATCAAAGCACAAAGGTCTGCTCCGAAGTTTGTGTACTCAAAAGTAGAACCTGGTTTGTTTTTCGAAAACATTTCAGGTTTATACCAAGCTCCCTCTTCAGAAAGACTGGCTTTTAAAAACTCAAAAAGAGAAATTCGCTTATCAGGTTTTTGAAAATGTGTAAAAGCAACTTCCTCTCCTTTTAGAACCTTCTCGTTTTCTAGAATATAGGCTTTCAAATAGTTTTCTTCCTCATCTACTATGGAAGAAGTGTGTGTTGCTAGTTGTCTAATGGTGATTGCAACATTCGGGAAGTTTGGATTGATTACTTGAAAGGGTAAATAGTTGTTTATGGGGTCGTCTAGTTTTAACTTCCCTAATTCTTGTGCTTTAAAAAGAGAAACTCCAATAAGTGTTTTTGAAACCGATCCAATATTTTGAATTGTATTGGGTTGATACTTCCTTTGACTCTTGGTATTGGCATAGCCAAACCCTTGGTTGTATAGTACTTGATCTGGTTTTAAAATTGCCACAGAAAATCCAACCAGTTCTCCTTCTTGATTGATCTCTTTGAATTTTTGATCCAAGGAATCCTTGATAAGTGAAATGTCTTTTTCTTTTTTAACGTGTTGATTGCAGGATAATATGAATAAGCTTAGAAGTAGAATTGAAATATAATTCTTCATAGAATTAATTTGTGGTTGGTGTTGAATACCTTCTAAAAATAACACATCCATTGACATCTCCAAAACCAAAGCTTGCTTTTGCAATAGTATTCAGTTCGGTTTCAATTTTTTTAGTTGGAATTTTGGATGTTTCGATCAACTCCTTGATCTCAGGGTGCAAGTCTTCACAATTAATATTCGGAAACAAAAATTGATGCTTGAGTTGCAAAACTGTAGCAACCGATTCAATAGCGCCTGCTGCTGCCAAACAATGCCCTACCATTGATTTTAAAGAATTAATATAAGGAAAATCATTCCCTTTTCTTTTCAACGCTGTTGTCCAATTTTGGATTTCTATAGGGTCTTTAATAGTGGCTGTTAAATGTCCATTAATGGCATCAATTTCCGACCCAGTTACTTGGGCATCTTCCATCGCATCAGCGATACATTTTTGCACAGCTTCGGAATTCGGTGCCGTCATGGTTCCTCCTTTTCGCTGTCCTCCTGAATTGATATTTCCACCCAAAACCTCTGCATAAATTTCGGCTCCTCGTTCTAGGGCAGATTCTAGAGATTCTAAAACCAATGCTCCAGCACCACTTCCAGGAACAAATCCAGAAGCCGTTGCGCTCATGGGTCTAGAGCCTTGTTCAGGGGAGTCATTGTGCTTGTAAGTCATAACACGCATAGCATCAAATCCGCCCCAAATATAGGCGCCATCATCGCTGCATGCTCCCACCAACATTCGTTTTGCTTTGCCTGATTGAACTCGTTCAAACCCCATTAATAATGCTTCTGTCCCTGTGGTACAAGCCGATGAGTTGGTAGTAACTTGATTTCCTAGCCCCAAAATTCCACCTAAATACGCACTAATTCCACTGGCCATGGTTTGAATGACCACCGTACTTCCCAGTCGTTTTACTTTGCCATCATCTAGCTTGTAAATGGCTTCTCTGAATTTCTCGATTCCAGAAGTTCCTGTTCCAAACACCATTCCAGTGTCATAGTCAACAGGAGTGTTTGAATCGACTAAAAACCCGGCATCTTTCCATGCATCCATACCAGCGATGCATCCATATAAAATTCCCGAGCTGTTGAATCCGCGTAATTGTAAAGGTGTCAAATACTGACTTTTCAATTCTTCGGAGACTTGAGGAATTCCGCCAATACAACAAGAGAAATTAAGGTCTTTTAAATGTCGATGGAAGGTAATTCCAGATCTTCCTTCTTGAATGGCGTTTAAGAAATTGTCTAGACCCACTGCATTGGGAGCAACCACTCCCATTCCAGTGATCACAACTCTATTTTTATTTTCTGATAGATTCATTTTGATCTCTAATTGGCTCTTAACATTCCTGCAATGGTCCCTCTGCAAACCAACTTATCTTGTTCGTTGTAGAGTTGCACTTTGCATTTCAACTTATTGAATCGAAAATAGATTTTCTCCGAGACTACTTTTACTTTTTCACCTGGTAACACGGGTAAAAAGAAGTCTACCTCGTGAGAGGTCAGCGCAATTTTTGGTGGCTCGGTTTCCGAGATTTGATCTTTCAACAAAAAGATCCCCAAGCAAACCACCCCAATTTGCGCCATGACTTCGGTTAGAATGACTCCAGGCGTTATTGGGCTATCTTTAAAATGACCCTTATAGAAATACTCATCCTCCTTAAATGTATAAATCCCTTCTACTCCATTTTCTGTGATGGAGTCGAGTTCCTCCACAAATAAAAACGGAGGTTCATAGGGTAAAAGTTCTATAATTTCGGCGCTCGTCAACAATTATTTCTTTTGATACACTCGTATCCAATCTACATACATATACTCTGGAAACTCACTTTCTTCATCGGGTCTTCCAGCATAGGTTCCTCCTACGGCAATATTTAGCAAAAAGAAAAACTCTTTATGAAACATGGAAAACTCTTTTCCCTTAATAGGAAAACTTGCATACTCTTTTCCATCAACAAGCCATGTAACTTTTTCTTTTGTCCATTCTAGTTCAAAAACATGAAAATCGTCGGCAAAAGTTTCTTTTTCCAATTCAAACGATTTGGATCCCATTTGATCGTGTGCTCCATATTGATCTGAAAAATGGATATTAGCTTCTACCACCGCTGGATCTTTTGATCCGTACAATTCTAGAATGTCAATCTCTCCACATTGAGGCCATGGTGTATCGCCACCATTTTCATTGATGTTTGCCCCCAACATCCAAAACGCAGGCCAAATCCCTTTGGTTTTTGGAAGTTTAATTCGGGCAGCAACTTTTCCATATTTAAACGTAAACTTACCGGCTGTATTCAACCTTGCTGAAGTATACTGATCATGTCCATGTTTCTTTCCTTTCTGAATGGCTTTGATCACCAGTTGATTGTTTTCAACATAAGCGTTTTTCTTGCTTTTGGTATAACGCTGCCATTCTTCGTTAAACTTCCCCGCTTTTTCAACTTGACGGTTCCACTTTGTTTTGTCTAGTTTGTCTCCTTCAAATTCATCGGACCAGATGAGGTCCCAATCGGTTCCTGGATTGTATGTTGTTTGTGCTTTCATGTCCATGCAAAAGATAATTAATCCTGTAATGATACTTATAAATAGTTTTTTTGTCATGACTTTTTTAGCTTAAATGTTCTCCTCCATCTACTTTGATGATGGTTCCATTAATCCAAGCAGCTTCATCCTTGGATAGCAAGTATACCACATTGGCAACATCTTCTGGTAGGGTTAATCTGCTAAATGGATTCCTTTTGATGGAGTGTTCTTTCAACTGATCACTTCCAGGAATCATTCGTAAAGATGCTGTGTCAGTCACTCCTGCTTGAATACAGTTGGCTCGAATTCCAAACGGAGCAAACTCCAAAGCTATATTTCGAGTAATGGCCTCCAACGTGACTTTGGCTGCTGAAACGGCTGCGTAATTTTTCCATGCTTTGGTATTGCCTTCACTGGTAAAACTGATGACTCTTGCGTCTTCAGCGAATAGGTTCGCTTCGAAGAGTGCTTTTACCCAATCGTACAAACTGATTCCCATGGCTTGAATGGTGAGTTGAAAGTCGTCTGATTTTAGGCTTGGTTTGTTTTTCGAAACCATCGGTTTTAGGTTTCCTTTGGCTACGCTGTGCACAAAGGTTTTGATCTTTCCTCCTTCAAATTCTTCGATTAAATCTTCAATCAATGCAGCTCTTTTTTCAGGGTGAAAGGCATCCATGTTATAACTGGCAAAATCAACTCCTGTGGAAGCAATCTCTTTGAATTCTTTTTCGATATTCGCTTGCTGAGTACGAGAATTTCTATGAATCACACAAATATTCATCCCGTGTTTCGCCAACTTTTTTGCGGTTGCCAAACCGAGTCCACTTGATCCGCCGAGGATTAGTGCCCATTCATTTTTATTCTGAAATTCTTTCATTTATTTTCTTACCATTCAATCAATATTCGTTGTGCTGAAAAACCTGGTCCAAAACTCAACATGACTCCTTTTTCACCTGCCTCTCTATTGCCATCCATGAATCGCTCTAATACATACAAAACGGTTGCGCTTGACATGTTTCCATAAAGCTTCAATACTTCTTTGGTATCGTCGATATTCTTTCCTAAAGACCCGAATAAATCTTCAACTGTTTGGACTATTTTCTTTCCGCCCGGGTGAAAAATTAGATGATCTATGTCTTCAATTGTTAGGTTGTTTCTTTCTAAAAACGGATGAATGATCTGCGGAAAATGATTGGAGATGGTTTCTGGAACTGATTTATCCAAAATCATTTGCAAACCTGTATTCACCAACTTGAATCCCATCATATGAGTGGCATCGTAAAAATGATACATGGCTTCATCTAAAATCTTAGGTCCTTTATCCTCTTCGTAAGAAGATAAAATAACCGTTGCAGCACCATCTCCAAAAATGGCAGCGCTCACAATATTCACCATTGAAAAATCATCCAATTGGAAGGTCGCCGTGGGCGACTCGACCGCAATCACAGCCGCTCTTTTATTCGGATTGGCTTCCAAGAATTTCTTGGCATAAATCATTCCCGAAATTCCTGCAGCACAACCCATTTCAGTAACTGGAAGTCGAACAATATCTTGTCGCATGTTCAGACTATTGATCAAATAAGCATCTACAGAAGGAATCATAATTCCAGTGCAGCTTACGGTAATGATGTAGTCAATATCTGTTGGTTTGAGCGAGGCTTTTTCCAAAGACTTTATCAAAGACTGTTCTGCCAACTTGGTCGCTTCTCTTACATAAATGTCATTCTTTTCTTCGAAAGAGGTATTATTGAAAACCTCTTCAGCGTCCATAATAGAGTAGCGGCGATCTACTCCTGCTCCTTCGAACAACTTGATTACTTTTCTTTGAAAGCGTTCTTCTTGTCCAGACATCCAAAGCTTTACCCAAGGAATGATTTCCTTCGTTGTTCTGGTATATTTTGGGAGTTGCTTCGCGACAGATACTATCTTTACATTCATTTTTTCTGTGTTGGAAGAAGTCTCCCTTCCTCCTTTTGTTGTGCCTTTAATTCTTGGTTAATATCCACTGATATCGGAATGCCCATTTCCATCGAATGCTGGCTTTGGCCTTGATTTCAGTAGATAATTTTTCTAAATCTTTTCTTTTAAATGCTCGTAAAATAGACGTTAAACCATCTTCTCGAACCATTTTATTTTTGACAAACAGACCAATCAGTTTGAATAAATAATAGGCAAGTCTATGTCTGTGCAAATCATTGATGACAACACCTATGGATGCATTTGTCACCAAGTTTTTCAACAAACTTTTTAACTCTTCGTCTTTGAAATGATGTGCGAACAAAGTACACAATACCACATCGTATTTCAGCTTTTGAAAATCGGGTGAAAAGATATCTACAGCTTGAAATGTCAACTCTGGATAGTCTTCAGAAAGTTCATTGGCATAGTCAATGGCATCTTGGTTAGCATCTATTCCGATGAGTTTGAACCGACGATCTTTCTTCCGACCGAACTTGGCGATGTCTCTTAGAATGTCTCCATGACCGCATCCCAAATCTATGATTGTAATGGTTTTGTCTTTGGGTTGATTTTGAATCAACCTCTTAACTCCGTTGATTGTCACCACATTTCCTCCCAAGGTTCTGTTGATAGTTTCCAGCTTGTCTAAAGTATCTCTGAATAGTTCACCCTCTAAGGAAAAGTCATCCATGATCTCTGTTTCTTTAGATCGAAATGAAGTATCCACCAAAAAACTCATATTGAATTGAGGGGTTTGCCGTGGGTTAAACGAATAATTTTGGGCAACAAAGAAGGGACTCTTTTTAAAATGCTATGTGCGACTTCTGAAATGAATTGATTGCGAAATAACCAAGCAATGAAATGCCCTACTCTTAATCGAGCTTTGAATTCTTTGTTCCAGTTTCTAAGATAGTTTTTTTCTAGTTCTGATCTGGAGATTTCATTGTTTAAAAATCGTAGGATTTCCTCCGAGGCTATTTTCGCGCTGCTGATGGCCATTCCCATGCCATTACCACACAAAGGATGAATCATCCCTGCTGTGTCTCCACACATAATGATGTGGTCTTCCACAGGGCTTTTTGTTTCGAAAGAAACCTGGCTGATGGTCAGTGGTTTTTCAAAAACAGGTTTTGATTCTTTAAAAACTTGATTTAAGTAGGTGTTCTGATAAACAACGGCTTCCTGAAACTCTTGGATGCTCTTGTATTTTTTGAAGGCTGAAAAGCTAACGATATAACATAGGTTGATGCTATCGTTCTCTACTTTTGATACTCCGCAATAGCCACCTTTAAAATTGTGCAGAGCCACATGATCTTCTGGAAAGTCTCCTTGAACATGCGTCTTTACTGCCAAGTAAGGCGATTTCTTCTGAATGAATTTTCGATTCATTTTCACATCCAAATTGGATCTTTTTCCAAAGGCACCAATGACCACCTTGCTCGTAAAGTTTTGTTTGGATTTGGTTGTAACTCGCAAAGAATTCTGTTCATAATGAATGTTTTCTACACTGTCTTGAAGAATGGTCACTCCATTTTTAAGTGCTTTATTTGCGAGTAGTTCGTCAATACAATATCGACTCATTCCAAATCCGCCTAAAGGTAATTCGCCATGAATCTGATTACTCTTTACCGTGGTCAATTCGACTTTAGAAATCTCCTTTGCCCCATTTTTGATGGGATCAATTCCTAGAGAATTCAAATACGGCAACACCTCGTTGGAAATATATTCACCACAAACTTTGTGCTTTGGGTACTCGTTCTTTTCTATTAAAAGGACCTGTGTATTGAATTGCGAGAGGTGAATGGCCGAAGTCAAACCTGCGAGTCCACCACCCACAATAACAACATCAAATGTAGTTGGGCTTTTCAACAGTTATTTTATTCCTGTGTATTGAACTTCAATCTTTACTTTTTTAGACATGATCATGCTTCCGCCACCCACCTTAAAATCTCGTCTGTTGATTTGAAAATTGGATTTGATGCTGATTGAATTATCAGATTCTGTTATTTCCAGCGGAATTACAAACTCTTTAGTGGTTTCCTTAATGGTTAAGTTCGCAGTCATCTCGAAGTTGCCATCCGACTTTTTCTCAACCTTAGAAGAACTTAGCTTGATCTCTTTGTAGTTGGGCTCATCAAAATACCCTTCTTCCAAAATATGTTTGTCTCGTTTTTTGATTCCTGTGGAAATAGAAATGACTTGAATGGTTGCATTGATATAACTTCCAGTGAGGTCTTTTGAATCAAAATTCGTTTGAATTTTCACATCGCTGAAATCGCCGTCTACATTTACTCCAAAATTCTTGATCTTAAAAGTGACTTTGGTTTGAGAATCGTCTTGAGTGAATTCTTGTGCTTTTACCGAAAACAGGGTAAAAAGAAGAAGAAATAAAAATGCATTTTTCATAATACTAAAGATAAGGAATATACTTGGTCCTTAGTCCACCAAATCTGCCAAATCCTTACCAACAATAGATCCAATGGCCACACCCATTCCGCCTAGTCGAACGCCACAATAGACATTGTTCGACATTTGCTTGACAATGGCTTTCTTTTGATTTCCCACGCCCATGATACCACTCCATCTTTGATCGATCTCAAATTCTGTATTGGGTAAAATCGTGGTTCTGAGAATCTCTTCTAGTTTGTTTTGGACAATTTCGGTCTGACCAAACTCTGTGGTTTCTTCTGCTTGAAAATCGAGATTTCTTCCTCCTCCAAATAAGATCCTATTATCGATGTTTCTAAAGTAGTAATAGCCTTCGTCCAAATGAAAGGTTCCTTGAATGTGTAGTTTGTTTATCGGTTTGGTTACTAAAACTTGCGCGCGCGCAGGCTTGACATCTTCATCAAAAAACTCCTTAGAAAAGCCATTGGTTGCAAACAGTAGTTTGTTTGTTGCTATAACTCCTTGATTCGTTTCAACAATCACTTTTTCTATATCTTCTGAGTAAGACTTCACCTCAATATTATTCAATATTTTAATTCCTAAACTTTGAGCTTTTTGCAACAAAGCCGCCATCATCTTTCCGGTATTGATTTGTCCTTCAAATTGATTCACCAAATACTTGGGAACCACCTTTTGAAATGAAAATCTATTCTCTTGAGTTGTAAAAACACCTTCTTTAAATAATGGTTTTAGCAATTGATTCAAATACGGAACCTGTTCTTGACATTGATTAAAAAGCTCTAAGTCTTCAAACAACTCATAGCCATAATGATGTTGATAGTCTATGGATTCATCTCCTAATGTTTGTCGTAATAATTGCAACCCATCCCAGCGTTTCTTTACCAGACCAAAAACTTCTTGTTCTGTATGGGTTTTCAAATCGCTGAGCAGCTCAGAAACACTACCGAAGCAGGCGAAGCCTGCATTTTTTGTGCTAGCTCCTTGAGGAAGCAATCCTTTTTCTAAAATCAGAATGCTAGATTCAGGAAATCGTTTTTTCAATTGAATGGCACAATTTAACCCCACGATTCCACTCCCAACAATCACAAAGTCATTGTTGGCAAACCACTCTTTGTATTCCCAGTAGCTGTAGTTCATTTTATTCTGTTGACATATTTATTCTAGAAGTTTATTCATATGTCATTTCGACTGAAACGGAGAAATCTCAATTATGGATGTTTAACAACGAGATTTTTCGACTTCGCTCAAAATGACATTCATCAATCAAGCTTCTTCTCAAAGCAATTGCTATTGTCCATTCCAATATACTGCCCATAGTTTGGAATTCTTTGATAGCCAGATTTATGATAAAACTTAACGGCTTCTACCTGACGGTTTCCTGTTTCTAAAACCGTTCGTGTATTTCCAATCTCTTTCGCCCAAACCTCTAATCCGTTCAAAATCAGCCCAGCAATTCCGGTGCCTCTATGATCTGGCGAAAGATACATTCGTTTGATCTCGACAGAACTCTCATCGTATTTTTTGAACGCCCCACAACCTACAGGTTGCTCATCTTTATACGCAACAATGCAGTGATTCAAACCATCGATTCCATTGAATTGATTGTAGAAGTCGTGCTCATCGCCATCTGTAATTTTTAAATAGGCATCCAATTCTTTGACTAGATTTATAAAGTCTTGATTTGATGAGCTTGTTCTTTTGAGTTCCAGCATTAGAAATCGAATTTTAATTGCACCCAAACAGGTTCTTTCTTTTCTGTGTCTAAGTTACCAAAAGAAATGCCAAGTAGTCGTACAGAATTCTTCATCTGTTCTTGGTATAAAAGCTCTTCCACAATCGGCATGAATTCCTCCCTTTTCTGAATGTATTCTGGAACCGTTTTGCTACGAGTCTGCTGGGTAAAATCACTGTATTTAATTTTCAAAGTAACGGTCTTTCCTTTGGTATTGGACCGTACCATTCTTCGTTCCAGTTCTTCCGCAATTTTATTCAGTTTTTCCAACATGAATACTTCAGAAGAAATATTATCCGAAAAGGTTCTTTCGGCGGCAATAGATTTTCGAGCTCTATTGGGCTTGACCTCACTGCGATGAATTCCACGAACAATGTTGTAATAAAAGCTTCCCGATTTCCCAAAGAGTTTTGTCAATTCTACTAAGGATTTTTGTTTTAAATCATTCCCCGTGAAAATTCCTAGGTTGTGCATTTTAGCTGCCGTTACTTTTCCCACACCATAGAATTTATTCACTGATAGTGTTTCCAAAAATGGAATCACCTCTTCTGGCGGAATGGTTTTTTGCCCATTGGGTTTGTTAATGTCAGAAGCAACTTTTGCTAAGAATTTATTCACTGAAATTCCCGCAGATGCTCTTAGTTCCAATTCCTCCCAAATTCGATTTCGAATTTCCTGAGCGATCATACTGGCAGATGGATTTCCTTTTTTGTTTTCGGTGACATCTAAATAGGCTTCGTCTAGTGAAAGCGGTTCTACCAAATCAGTGTAATCAAAAAAGATCTCTCGGATCTTACCTGAGATTTCTTTATATCGATCGAATCTCGGCGGAACGAAAATAATGTGTGGACATTTTTGCTTGGCTAGTACTCCGCTCATGGCAGATTTTACCCCAAACTTTCTGGCTTCATAACTAGCTGCAGAAACGACTCCTCGTTTTTCACTTCCGCCAACGGCCAATGGTTTTCCTCGTAAATCAGGATTGTCTAGCTGCTCTACGGATGCATAAAATGCGTCCATATCTACGTGAATAATTTTTCGATATTGAGTCTCTTCGGTCACTCAATAAAATTACAAAACTTTCGGGTTAGGTAAGAATGTCAATTGCGTTCAAAATAGCTGCTAGGGCAATGACAATTCCCAAGAAAAGATCCATCTGGTTCGCAACCCAAATCATTCTTTTTTCGATCTTTTTAGCAAGACCTGCATAGAGAAACATGAGGGTGAAAGTTCCCAAAGCTGAGCCTATCACAAAACTTATGTCGTTCATGAGTTCGAACTCATACCACTTCATCATGGCCAACGAACTTGTGACGCCCACATAAAAGGGAATCGCAAACATATTAATGGTTGAAAAAAACATTCCAGTCACAAAACCTTTGACTTTCTTTTCTTTGGTCTGAGTTGTTCCTTTTTTTGATGGAATCGCTTGACGGAAGAAAAAGATCGATAGTATCGCAAATACAAATACTCCAACTTTTTGGAGTGTGTCCAAATACATTGGGTTGCTTAACAGAACAACGGAAAATGCGATCGCAATATAGGCTTGAACAATAACGACAGAAGAAACTCCTGCTGCAAACGCAACTGCTTTCTTCTTGCTTTCTTTAATGCTGATCTTCACTGTTGTCAAGCTTAACATACTAGGAAACAAGGTCCCTAAAAAGGAAGTTATAAAGCCTAAAAACAAATGAAATAGAATTCCCATGTTACTTGTTGTCGTCTGAGTATTGAATGTATTACAAAGGTGTAAATATACTCCATAAAAAAACACTCCTTCGCTTTTCAGCCTTCGTAGCCGACTACTACGGCGAAGGCGGCAAGCTCCGGAGTGTTCTTAAGTGGTTTTGATTTGTTTGTTACACTATTCCCTGTGCTAACATGGCATCGGCTACTTTTACGAACCCTGCAATGTTGGCTCCTCTTACGTAATCGATAGAGCCATCATCGTTCCTACCATATTGCGCGCAAGAATCATGAATATCTTTCATGATATGTTTTAGTCTTTGATCTACTTCTTCGCGAGTCCAGCTCAAACGTAATGAGTTCTGACTCATTTCCAAACCAGACGTTGCTACTCCTCCAGCATTAGATGCCTTTCCTGGAGCAAATAAAATTGAATTGTTTTGGAACGCATGAATTGCCTCTGGTGTAGAAGGCATGTTGGCTCCTTCACTCACACAAATACACCCATTGTCGATCAACGCTTTTGCATCTTCTCCGTTCAATTCGTTTTGGGTTGCACATGGCAATGCAATGTCGCAAGGAACGTTCCAAGGAGTTTCTCCTTTGAAATATTTTGCGTTTGGATATTGAGCAACATACTCGTGAATTCTTCCTCTTTTGTTGTTTTTCAAGTCCATTACAAATGCTAACTTATCGGAATCAATTCCATCTTCATCCAAAATATATCCACCAGAGTCAGACAATGTCAATACTTTAGCTCCTAGCTCAAGACACTTTTCCGCAGCAAACTGCGCTACGTTTCCAGAACCTGAGATCACAACTTTCTTTCCTTCAAAAGACTCATTTTTCTCATCTAACATGTTCTGAGCAAAGTATACATTTCCATATCCCGTTGCTTCTGGGCGAATCAAAGACCCTCCCCAAGAGGCTCCTTTTCCAGTGAGTACTCCCGTAAAGGTATTGTTTAGTTTTTTATACATCCCGAACATGAAACCAATCTCTCTGGCTCCTACTCCGATGTCTCCTGCTGGAACATCTGTATTATGTCCAATGTGTCTGTACAGTTCCGTCATGAAAGCATGGCAAAAACGCATGATTTCATTGTCAGATTTTCCTTTCGGATCAAAGTCAGAACCTCCTTTACCTCCTCCCATTGGAAGTGTGGTTAACGAGTTTTTAAACACTTGTTCAAATGCCAAGAATTTTAAAATGCTTGCATTTACAGAAGGGTGAAAACGCAACCCTCCTTTGTATGGTCCAATGGCCGAGTTCATTTGAACTCTATATCCACGGTTTACCTGAATCTCTCCACTATCATCAACCCATGAAACTCTAAAAGAAATCAATCTTTCAGGTTCAACCATTCTTAACAAGATATTCTTGCCGTGGTAAATGTCGTTCTGAACGATGTAAGGAATTACTGTCTCAGCAACTTCTTGCACGGCTTGTAAAAATTCTGGTTCATGGCCGTTTCTTTTCTTGA
>CAZTFN010000015.1:0-27512 GCA_964612905.1 uncultured Flavobacterium sp.
CCCATAATAATGGTCGGCTTAAACGTTTTTACAGCTTGCAGCGCTACAAAAGCACCCCATACAATCCATACGATAAAGGTGTCTAAGTTGAAAAATGCTTCTTCAAAAGTGTCACCATTACCCATATTCTCGTTAATCTTATATCCGCTGATGAACATATTTATCACAACATACGTGACTAGGTGCTTATAGAACTTACGAAGTTGTTCAGTTCGTTTTTTAGCACGCTGATACCGTTGATTCATTACTTCTTCTCTATCCATGACTACGACTATTTCTTAGTAAATCTTTCGTCTCTTTGTTGATCTTTATCCATCAACTCTTTGATTTTTCTTTCTTCCCAGTTTTTCCCTAATAGGTTCTTGAATCCAAAAACTCCTAGCCAGTGAAAAAACAATCCAATTCCCCAGAACAACCATGTAGAATAGACTCCAAAATGTCCTACTGCGTCCATGATTCCATATTCTTCGTCATGTGACAATCCGTAGATAATGATTCCACTAATGAATATGTTTATGATAATATACACGGTCAAGTGAGAATAAAATCCCTTGATGTCCTGTACCTTTTTCTTAGCTTTTAAATATTGTTGTTCTTTATAATAATTCTGTTCCATTTTTTCTGTCTTTTAAAAATTATCGCTCTTCATTAATTCTTGAATCTTACGATCTTCCCAGTCCTTTCCTAATCCGAAATAAGAGAATCCAAATACTCCCAACCAGTTAAAGAATACAGACAATGTCATTCCTCCTACTGCATACCAAAAGAAGTGAAAACCTGGGGCAAATTCTAAGTTCACCCAAATGATTAAGGGTGCTGTTAAGAGCATCACAACAAGATGCGTGTAAAACCCTCGAACTGCTTTGACTCTTTTTTTAGCTTGAATGTATTGCAACTCTTGTGAATAGTCTTTGGTCGTTGTTCTCACGATGTTTGTATTCGCCTCCTCTCCTAGGATCTCTTTTAACTTCTTTTCTTCCCACTCTTTCTTCAGGGTCATTTTTGAGACTCCAAATACATTGATCCAATGAATGAGAACGCCTAAGGTCCATGCTCCAATAAAGAACCAAAACCAATGGAACTGTGGAGATCCGTCTAAATTGATGAAAATGATGAAAGGAATAATAAATATCGATACTGTTACATGTGTATAAAAACCGATGATCTTTTGAACTCTCTTTTGAGCTCTTGCATATCTTTCTTCTTGGCTGATTGTTCTCATCTTATAAACGTTTTCGATTGTTGTCTTTCTCCATCATTTCTTTGATCTTTCTCTCCTCCCAATCGGTTCCAAACCCGAATACAGTGAATGCGTGAATGGCAATACTAAAACCTAATCCGAATATAGGAAACCAAAACCAGTGGTAAAATGGAGAAAACGTTAGGTTGATAAAAATTAGAAATGGAATGACCAAAACTGTCACTACTAGGTGTGTGTAAAACCCTTTGATTTCTTTCACCTTTTTTTGCGCTTTTAAATAGCGTTCTTCTTTATAATAATCTTGTTCCATGTTCTAAAATTTACGTTTTCTTTCTTCTTCCATCATTTCTTTAATCTTTCTCTCTTCCCAATTCTTTCCTAAGAATACATTGTAATTATTTGCTTCTAACCAGTGGAAAATTATTCCAATTCCCCAACCAATTGCTGGAAACCAAAACCAATGAAATCTTGGTGAAAAATATAAGTTGATAAAGATCAAGAAAGGTATTACAATCACATAGGAGGCTAAATTCTGATAGAACTCCTTTAGTTTTTCTACGCGTTCAATAGCGCGTACATACTTACTATTTTCCAAATCTTCTGGGTACATAATATTGTTCATTTGTGTAAGGAGAGGTAAACTCACCTTAAATGTTTTGTTATTGTTTTCTATCGTCACTCTTCTTTGAGTGATCAATCCATATCTATCAGCAATATTTCTCAATCCTACCTTCGTACTTTTTCCGATTGCCTCTTTTGGATTGATGTTGTTCTCGATCATCAAATAGCCTTCTTGTTCATAAATCTTAATGGTTAATGGCTTTAATGATGACACCACATTGTGTTTGACCGCGTTTTCTAAAAGCAACTGTAAGGACAAGGGAACTATTTTGAGTTCTGAATTGCTTACGGTTGTTGGAATTTCAAAATGAACGGCATCTTCAAATCGCATCGACAGTAATTCCATATAGGTCTTTGCGAATTGTAACTCTTCTGTTAAAGGAATCAAATCTTTATTTCTTTGCTCTAAAACATATCTGTATACTTTTGATAGTTTGGTTGTAAATTTCTCTGCTTGGTATGGATTCTCACCAATGAGTGAGGTCAATACATTCAGACTGTTAAAGAGAAAATGAGGATCGATTTGACTTTTTAAGGATTCAAACTTTGCAGTTTCCGTCTTTGCTACAATTTCTTGCCGAGTCGTTTCTTGCGTCATTGCCGACTTCCAGTTTCTCATGAAACCTCTGGCATGCAAAAAGGTAGAGACACCTAAGGAAAGGATAATGTAGAACATATGAGTCCAAAGCATTCTTTCGGAGAAGAACAATTCTGGGTTCATATTGTTTAACACTATAAACGTTACATAGTTTATTGCCAATACCAACGGAACCGTATACAATACCGTCGCTATAATTCCCGCGGTAACTCTTTGATTGGTTTGGGTAATCCAGCTCCACTTTGAACTTAAATACTGATTGATAAACCCATTTCCGAATCCCATTCCAAAGGAAAACATGCCCGAGATCACAAAGGATCTCCAAAAACTATCCCAAGTAAAATCACCAATTAAGACTCCAAAGAACAAGCCAAACCCAACAGTCATGTACAAACAAACAATAAATCCTTTTTTTACACTTTTTATGGTAAATACTTGTTGCTGACTCATCATTACAGTTCTTTGAATTACTTGGTTATAAATTTAGTTAAACTTCCGAAAATCGCTTCTCTTTCTTAAAACTTGATCTCTAAAGTTACATTCTCTCCTTTTACTGCAAATTTTGCATTCAAATAGGTAGGAGGTCCAAAACTCATTACGTTGTTTGATGCTCCGTAATCTTCCATTGGCATTCCGTTTTCTTGGAAATCCATCTTGTCATTGTTGTTTTTGTCATGGAAGCAAACTACTGCATAATCTCCTGCTTCAATTCCTTCAAAGACTACGGTACTTTTTCCGTTTACGATTTTTGATGTCTTTGCTTGTAATGGAGTTTTCATAAAAGTCTCTTTGTTGTACAATGCAAAAGATACTTTTCCGTCATCGCTGGTAGCGTTTACCACAGTTGCGGTAATGGTCTGTTGTGAGCTTGATACAAAACTTGCTGTGATCATCAAGGCTGCTGTTAAAATTGTTGCTATAATTTTCATCATTTCTTGTTTTATTGATTAATTACACAACAAAGATGCGAGGCTTTCACGCCTTGGGAAACAAAAAACTACCGAGTTGTATTTTTTTTAGGACGAATTGTAATTTTTAAAAGAGTCTTCTGAAAAGCGCTCTAATAAATCGGAATGGTGGCATACTAGCCATGATTCTTAAGTCCTCAGTAAAACTAGTTTCATCGTCTAGAAACTTGAAGATGCTTTGAACCGAACTTCTTTTAAAGAATACTGAGAATAGCTTTGAACCTAAATGATTGTTACGATCAAGTATATCCAGTAACAACAAATCATAAAGCCAAAAACGAGAAGGCTTTCTAAAATCTCGAAGGGATTGATCTGTTTTTAAGAACTCGACCAAATCTTTGGTCTTTTTGGTAATATTTCCAAAGGTATATCCTGTACTGGCCTTGGTCCATCCTCCAACGGTTCCTATGTTCAATACATTTTTAGAATTGTGTTTCCAGAACTTATAACAAGTCATTGGAATGACACCCTGTTCTTTTTCAACAATGGAATACTCAGTAATATTTTTTCTCTTTAAATAAGCTCTAATCTCATCTTCGTATTCCTGATCACTCAACAAATCCCTAGAAAAAAGCGTGTATTCAAATAAGGCTTCATGCTTACTCGTAGGTAGTACGTACATAAATCGAGTATTTCCCTTTTGCTCCACAGTAAAATCCATGAACGTAGCTACTGAATCATCAAAAGTTGCTTCTTTGGTTTTGATGAACCAACCTAGAAAATGTTGTTTTAAGACTGGATATTTGTTTTGTTGACGATAGCTTTTATCGAAGAAAATACTGTTGAGTACTTTCTTTCCATGATATTCTGTCTTTTGAGTTAAGACCGAAGCTTTATCCGTTCGATGGCTGATATTCAACACATCATCTTCTACAAAAGTGATATTGGATTTTGTATCGATGAACTCCCATAACTTCTCGTAAAGATCGGCACTTCGTAGCATTTTATAGGAATACGGAGCAATTTGAGTTTGTTTTGTTACTAGATGACTACTGAACTCAACTACATCCCATGATTTTGTGAGGATATCATTCCAATCGCCATCACCAACTTCCCAGAAAGACCAAGTTCTGTCATTCTTACTTTTCTTCTCTCGATCAATCATAAGGATCGATTTATCATCAAAGAATGAATCCTTTGCCATACGATAGGTCAGAATTAACCCTGAAGCTCCACTTCCCGTAATGATGTAATCGTACTCTTTCATTAGAAAAACAAGAAAGTTAGAAAGAAAACACTAATTGCTATAAATATCTGGACAGATATTTGTTTGTTCGTTTTGATCTCGAATCGTTGAAATAATACATGTGCAATGAAGGAAATGACCAACCAACCCACATAATTCTGAATGGGGACAACTTCATTTTCAAATTCCCAGAAATCAAATCGTGGTGCAGAAACTTCAATCGCCAAATCCAACAACATCATGAGCAAGCCTCCAATGAATGATCGGATCCAAATACTTTTATGAATGTATCTACTAATATCCGCTGTAATGAAGGTCAATACGGCCCAGTTCACGCAAATCATAACAGGAACTCCACCAACTTTATACCCTAAATTTTCACCGTATTCATAGGTGCCAAAGATCAATCCGTAGTTCACGCCCAAGAATTCAGTAATAAAACCAATAAAGAAAGGAATCAGAAAGGCATAAAAGAACTTTATATCTAGCTTTTCAACATTTACAACAATGAATACCAAATACAGCATCAGATTCAAAGGTGTCATTTCTAAGAACCATTCGGAGTCATCCGACAAAATACCAAAGATCCCTGAGATGTTAAACAACCAAATCAAGAAAATTGAGAATACAAATTTGAACTTTGTTGACATGCTATTTTCCTAGAATTAATTCGGACACAATCTTTCCTGATAATAAACATAAGGGAATTCCACCACCCGGGTGAACACTTCCGCCACAAAAATATAAGTTGGATATCTTCTGCGTAAAATTTGGATGCCTCAAGAAGGCAGCAAACTTATTGTTACTAGCAGCACCATACAAAGCCCCTTGGTAAGACATGGTCTTACTTTCAATGGTTCTTGGATCCAAAATATGTTCATATTCAATCAATGAAGAAATATCTTCACCAAGAATCTTAGATAGTTTCTGTGTGATATTATCTCGAGTTCTTCTGATAATCTCGCCCCAATCCTGCCCTTGATTGCTAGGAGTATTGATCATGACAAACCAATTCTCACAACCCTTAGGTGCATCTCCTGACTCTTCTTTTGAAGTAATATTGACGTAGACAGTAGGATCATCAATTACATTGTTCTTTCTGAAAATGGTATCGAACTCTTTCTTATAATTCTTAGAGAAGAAAATATTGTGCAAATCCAGTTCTGGAAACTTCTTTTTAATACCCCAGTAAAAAATCAATGCCGAGCTGGAACGCTGTTGCTTCAATACCTTTTCTGGTGCTTTCTGATCTTTTAATAAATGTCTGTAGGTAGGAACTACATCTGAATTAGACACTACATAATCTGCATATTCTTCTCCTGATTCGATCTTGATTCCAATGGCTTTCTTATTCTTCACCAAGATCTTTTCAACCTTGGTATTAAAATGGAAATTCACCCCAATATCTTTCGCTAATTGAAACAGACTCATCGTAATAGAATGCATACCTCCTTTTGGGAAGAACGTCCCATAATATTGCTCTAAATGCGGAATCATGGACATGATTCCCGGAGTCTTATAGGGATCGGACCCGTTATATGTGGCAAATCGATCGAACAGTTGTACCAACCGATCGTCTGAAAATTTTGAAGTATTGTACTTGTGCAAGCTTGTATTCACATGCAAACCACGCATCATCATGATTGCTTTGGTAGTTCCAAAAGATAGATAGGTATTGGTTTTGTGTAGTGATTTTTCCAGAAAAATAGGAGAAGTCAAATCGTACTTCTTTTTGCTTTCTTGAAAATACTCTAAGATTCGTTTCTTTGAAACATCAAAGGTTTCTTCCGCCAATTGGGCAAATTCTTCTTGATCTGCTTTTGCTTGAAATCTTGTTCCGTCTTCATAAAAGTAATGACACACTGTGTCTTTTCTCTTGTACTGGAAATAGTCCTGGATATTTTTCCCAGAGACTTCAAAGAGTTCTTCTACAAACTGAGGCATCGTAAACAAGGAAGGCCCCATATCAAATCGATAACCATTCTCAGAGAATGCGGTGAGTTTTCCTCCTGGATACGAATTCATCTCATAGACATCTACATCTAGACCTCCTGATTTCAAACGAATAGCACTGGACAAACCTGCTATTCCGCATCCAACAATAATTGCTTTGTTTTTACTCAAACTTTGGAAAGCTTCGGTTTTTTGAAGTATTTAAGGGGAACAAACAACATTCCAAAACATTCCCCATCGTGCTTCCCTAGCTTCTTGTGATGAATCTTATGTGCTTTTCTTAGACCTATCAAATAACGATTTTTGGTTCTTTTGAACCATGGAAATCGTTGATGGATTAGCACGTCGTGAACCAAAAAATATGCGATTCCGTACAACATAATACCGAAGCCAATAGCAGCTAAAAAATACAATTGTTGTTCTAATCCAAAATAAATAGACAAGGAACTGGGTAAAGCAAAAACAACAAAGAATAGATCATTCTTTTCGAAGATATTCTGATACTTAGGTTGGTGATGATCTTCATGCAAATACCAAAGGAAACCGTGCATCACGAACTTGTGCGTGCACCAAGTGATTCCTTCCATAACGATAAAAGTGGCGATGGTGGTGAGTGCCAATAGGATCATTAGATCATGTTTAGTTTGTACTTCACGTAACTTCTTGCTAACAAATTTATCTTCATTGGGTCGGAAATCCTAACTCTTGTCTCGATAATTTTTGAAGAAGGAACTCTATTTAGTTTTTTAAGCAGTCTTCTATAATATCTATACGCCATGTATACGCCAAACTTGGCTTCCACTGGAAGCTTTAAAATTCCATGCGTAAATGCATATTCAAAATCTGCTTCAATTTCTTCAATAATTTTTCTCTTAGAGTCAGCGTCTAATGAAGTCAAATCTACATTTGGAAAGTAAGATCGATTCAACAATTCATAATCATCTTTTAAGTCACGCAGGAAATTTACCTTTTGAAATGCTGAGCCTAGTCTCATAGCAGCATCTTTTAATTCATTGTACCTGTCCTCATTTCCATTGACAAATACTTTCAAACACATCAATCCAACCACATCGGCAGATCCATAGATATACTGATTGTATTCTTCTTCAGTTGCGTAGACGCTCTTGGTTAAGTCGGCACGCATACTTCTTAAAAACGCACGAACCATATCATCAGTGATATTATACTGCTTTACCGTGTGTTGAAAAGAATTTAAGATGGGATTCAAACTGATTCCTTGTTCGTAGGCTTTGTAGTATTCGATTTCGAAATCGTTGAGCAACTGTTCTTTATCATAATCATGGAAGGTATCCACAATCTCATCTGCAAATCGCACAAAGCCGTAAATATTGTAGATGGCCGCTCTAATGGTAGGTGAGAGCATTTTTACCGCTAAGGAAAATGAGGTGCTATACTTTTTAGTTACGAGTTTACTCGTTTCAGAACTAACTTGGTCAAATAATTGCTTCATCTTATGATCTTGTTTTTTGAATTAACTCTGATGCGATCTTCCCCGAAATCAGCGAAGGAGGAACACCAGGTCCTGGAACGGTTAGTTGGCCAGTGAAATACAAATTCTTAACTTTTTTACTTTTGATTTTTGGTCTTAGAAAGGCAGTCTGCAAAAGTGTATTCGCCATGCCATATGCGTTTCCCTTGTAAGAATTGTATTCTTTCACAAAATCATTCACACAAAATGACTCTTTAAAGATAACACTTTTTCTTACTTCTTGTTGTGTAATTTTCTCGAATCTACTGATTATCAGATCGAAATACTGCTCTCTAAGCTCTGGAGTATCTTCTATACCTGGAGCTAATGGAATCAAAAAGAATCCATTTTCATTTCCTTCTGGAGCCGTTCCAGAATCTGTTAGCGAAGTAAAATTCGCATAAAAGAGTGGTTCTTTTGGCCACTTAGGATCGTCATAAATTTCTACTGCATGCGCATCAAAGTCTGTATCAAAGAATAGATTATGATGGTTGATGTTTTTTAGTTTCTTATCAAAACCAACATAGAATAATAATGATGACGGTGCGAAAGTTTTCTTTTCCCAATAAGACTCGGAATACTGTCTGTACTGAGGGTCCAATAAGGTTTCAGAATGATGATAGTCAGCTCCACTCAGTACCAAATCTGTAGGGATATGTTCTCCATTTACCTTTAGACCTGATACTTGACCATTTTGAATGAGAATCTTTTCAACATTCATATTGGTCTTGAAGGTAACTCCTAAATCCTCCGCCAATTGCTTCATTCCTTTCACTACACTGTACATCCCTCCTTTCGGATGCCAAGTTCCCAATCCGAAATCGGCATAATTCATAAAGTTGTAAAATGCTGGTGTATCGCTAGGCTTTGCTCCCAAAAATAATACGGGAAATTCAAGAATCTGGATTAACTTTTGACTCTTGATCTTCTTTCTGACCTGTTTCTTGATGGTTGAAAAGAATTGAGAAACACGCGAGACTGTCGTGGGTGTTACCAATTCCAATGGAGAAACTCCAGGCTTGTAAACCAAATCTTCAATGGCCGTTTCGTAATTAGCACCAGCCGAATTCATAAAGGACTTTAAGTGCTTGGAGCTTCCAGGTTCTTCCTTCTCGAACATCTCATAAATTCGATCCAAATCACCATCTACTAGTAAGTAGTCGTCCTCTCCAAAGTACACACGATAGGCTGGATCCAATTTTTCTAATTGATAATAATCAGAAGGTTTTTTACCGAAATCTCCGAAGAAACGCTCAAAGACCCCAGGCATCCAATACCAAGACGGACCAATATCAAATGTAAATCCGTCCTTTATTAATTGTCTGGCCCTTCCTCCAACAGTGCTATTCTTTTCTAGAACGGTCACTTCATATCCAAGTTTGGACATGTAACATGATGCGGCCAAGGAAGAAAACCCTGAGCCAATAATGTGAACACTTTTTTTCATCAACAGGTTTGTTAAACAAATATAATTATTTGTTAAACAAAATGATTTTGTTTAATGAAAATTATAATTCTTTTAACAGTTCCGCAACGGAAGGATAAAGAGTAATGTTTGAGTTAAATTCATAGCTTGCAACGTCCATGGCTTTTCGTCCTAAAGCTATCAAAGAATGCTTTGAATCTTTTAAGATATCGTCGATTTGGTAAAAGTAATCTGAGAGCCTATCATCGTAAGGCTGAACTGTCATTGAGGTGATAAAACAGATTTCTTGTGTACCTTCAAAAAAGTAATTTAGGTTGTTTAAAGGCAAACTTTGTCCTAAATAAATGGTTTGATTTCCTCTCAAAACCAATTCATAATTCAAATACAAAAGACCCAATTCATGTATCTCATTTTCAGGCAAAAACAAGACGTATGTTTTGTTTGTATCAGTCACATTATATTGCAACTTCTCTGTATTGATTTGAATTTTTTGCGAAATCAAATTCGAGATAAAATGCTCATGCGCAGGCAGTAAGGTATCCGTTTGCCACAACAAACCAATATGTTCAAGGAAAGGCATGAAAACGTCCTTGAAGATTTCCCTGAAGGTCTTTTTATGTAAAAGCTGATTGTAGGTATTGTTAAAAAGAACCTTGTCAAACTGGAACATCGAGAGTTTGAAAGAGTTGATTGCTTCATCGTTCACAGCCACCTTGAATGCTAACTCTCTAGCGTTCAGAGTAATAGCCTCATCCGACATTTCAGCAATCTTAGAAATCTTATAATTGTTCTTATTTAAGAGAACAATATTTAATAATTTCTGTAAGTTTTCGTGGGAATAATAGCGAATATTTGTGTCAGTACGTTGAGGTTGAAGCAAGTTGTATCTCTTCTCCCAAATCCGTATTGTATGTGCCTTGATTCCTGAAATATTCTCAAGGTCTTTGATAGTAAAATCTTTCTTAATACTGTTCAACCTTCATGCTTTTACCTTAAACAAATATAAGTCTTTTATTTGAAAAAAAACTTTTATCTTCATTTTTGTAACATTTTTAACAAATCGGCTACTTATTTATCAAATCAACTAACTAAAGGTGCAGAAAGAGCTAGAGAGTAAATTTTTATCAGACTTTGAGAGCAATCAAAACATTGTTCATAAGGTTTGCAGAATCTACACGACCAATCAGAACGCCCATAATGACCTATTTCAAGAAATAGCCATTCAATTATGGAAAAACTACTCGAAATTTCGAGGAGATGCTAAGTTTAGTACTTGGATGTATCGTGTTGCTCTTAATACTGCCATTTCACTCTATCGAAAATCTTCCAAAAGAGTGAAAACACAAGACATTAGTGAGCTAACCTTTAAAATTCAGGCACACGAATATGACGATACCGAAGAGTTGCAATTGAAAGCTTTGTACAAAGCAATCCAGACGCTCAACGATATCGACAAGGCGTTGATATTTCTGTATTTGGAGGATAAGCCTTACAGGGAAATCGCGGAAACCCTTGGTATTACCGAGGTGAATGCACGAGTGAAAATGAATAGAGCGAAAGACAAATTGAAAAAAATATTAAACCCATAACGGAATAAAACTATGGATTTAGCACAATATAAAAAAGCATGGGAGAACCAGCCAGAAGAACAAAATAAGGTATCAGCTGCCGAGATTTATAAAATGACTCAATCCAAATCGACATCCATTGTGAAGTGGATTTTTATCATTGGAATCTTAGAGTTTGTCATCTTAAACTCCATGGTTTTCTTTGTTGATATTGAGGAAGCGCACCAAGAGTATGAAAAGATCGGTTTAAAAAACTTCATAATTTTTTCAGAAATCTCTGCCTATATAGTCGGACTGGTGTTTTTAGTCATGTTTTACCTGAACTACCGAAGTATTAACACCGTTGACTCTACTAAATTATTGATGAAGAAAATTCTAAGAACGAGAAAGACTGTAAAGCTCTATGTGCTCGTCAATTTAACCTACATGTTCATCATCATCACCGTAGTGGCCATTTCTTTTGTAACGACCAATACACAAGACATTCCTCAAGATCGAATTGGTCTCGTCATTGGGTTCTTTATTGTAGCTGGACTGATCGTCTTAACACTACTATGGTTATTCTATCAATTGTTATATGGAATCTTATTGAAAAGACTGAGAGTGAATTATAAAGAATTGAACAAACTTGAGAAATTAAACTAGAAGGATTTCAATTCTTTCAATAATTGGTCTAACATCTCATTGGTAAAATCGAGATGTGTTACAATTCTTATTTTACCATCTCCCATAGGTGTTAGTAGAATTCCTTTCTCTGCCATTTTCGCGATGAATTCATCAGCATTCAAATCATCATTCACATAGAAAATAAGAATGTTAGTCTCAACAGGCTCCACCTTTTTCACGTAAGAAAGTAATTTCAATTCCGCCTCGATAATCTTCGCCTTCTGATGATCTTCCGCCAATCGATCCACATGATTATCCAAAGCATAGATAGCCGCTGCTGCCAAAAATCCAGCCTGGCGCATTCCGCCTCCGAACAATTTACGAACCCGTAGCGCTTTTGCAATTCTTTCCTTAGAACCCACTAAAAGAGACCCTACAGGTGCCCCGAGTCCTTTCGACAAACAAATAGATATTGTATCAAAGATTTCTCCATATTGTTCAGGAGTTTCATTCTTAGCTACCAAAGCATTGAACAGTCTTGCTCCATCCAAATGATAATTCAAATTATTATCGGTACACACCTGTCTAATTTTGAGTAGCTCATTAAAATCCCAACAAGCTCCTCCTCCTTTATTCGTTGTATTTTCAATACAAACCAATCTTGAAAAGGGAACATGAATATCGGCCCTGCCAGCAATTGCCAATTCTAATTGATCTGCGGTAAACATTCCTCGATCTCCATCAATTAATTTGCAAGTAACCCCAGAATTGAACGCTGCTCCTCCACCCTCATACTGGTATACATGTGCCCATTTATCGCAAAAAATTCGATCTCCTGGTTGCGTATGCAATTTAATAGCGGTTTGGTTCGCCATGGTACCTGAAGGGAAAAATAAAGCATCTTCCATTCCAAACATTTCGGCTGCTTTTTCTTGCAATAAATTAACGGTTGGATCACTTTTGAAAACGTCATCTCCAACCTTGGCATTCATCATGGCATCCATCATTCCTTTCGTTGGGCGCGTAACCGTATCACTAATCAAATCAACAATCATAGTTGTGCTAAATATTTAGTTGCTTCTTTTGGACGTTTGAAAACGATCCATTCTTTCTCTGGAAACTCGTCTTTCATCCATTGCTTCATTCGTTCCTTTCGTCGCCAATAGCTTTTAAAAATCCATAAGAAAAGACTGTCTTTGGAAAACGTTCTACCCAGCGTTTCATAGTTTTCACCGCAACACTTCTCTTTTAGAAATACTCTTCTATAGGTCCTTTTGAAATAACGACGTAAAATTACACCAAGGCTATAATCTAGCCAAATAATTACGGATGCATCTCGCCACAAAGTATCCTTAAAAATCGTTTGATAACTTCCAGTCACTATCCAGTTGATTTCTGCATTCGTCACTGATAAAACATCTTCTCTAAAGGTTGATTTCTCTTTCTCAACCCAATTCGGTAGAAAGTGATATTCATCGAGATCAACTTGAATGACATTAAAGTGTTCTGATAGAATCTTTCCTAGGGTAGTCTTTCCTGTACAAGTAGTACCAGTAATAATCATTTTAGTGTTCATTGGCTAGTCACAATCCATTCCAATGGGTGAACCATCAGGAATTTTAGGAACATTCAATTTTTTAAACTTGGCTGGATTCTTTTTGAAAGATGAAATCATCTTCATCATTTGGTTGTTGTATATCTTTTGAACTCCTTTTGCTTTAGAGCTTCTAAGCATTTCGGAAATTTCATCAATCTTAGCATTGACAATGGCATTTACTTGTGTGTACATACCATCATGGGAAGACAAGTAGAACAATTGATTCAACAATTGTACATTCACTACATTCTGCAGCTCTTGGTAATAAGAATCTTTATGTGATTGTTTGAAAGTACTTTTGATAACATCATCCAAAACTTCAACCAATCCTAATTGATTTTTATCCAATGCTTTGTGCTGAACCAAACGCGTCACACGTTGAGGATGTAATAACAAACTGAGTGTCATATTAGAACTCGTTTCCACCGCTCCAAAAGGATCAAAAGCCACTCCTGATTTACTCTTAAAAGATTCTCTGCTTCTTCCATACCCCATAGCCCTTGGCGGGAACAATCCAAGTTTACTCTTTGGAATTCCAATTTCTTCTACGTTCAATGTTTTTAAAACAGCTTCTAAAGCCTCTCGTTGCATTTTGGGATCAACCATATCAACAACCTTGGAATCGCCTTTTACTGCATAGGTATAATCCAAACCTCCTACAACCTTCGTCACAGCTTCTGTTTGATATCTATGGAAGAAATACAAGGGAACAAACACATCTTCTAACTTTGAATACGGTTGTGAAGTTTTGATATTGTCTTCCGAAAAGTCTGAAATCGCTTTCTTACGAATGGCTAAAACATTCTCCAATTCTGTGGATACATTGGCTCCATTATCCCAAAGATGACCGTAAATATGAGCACTTCCCATAGGTCTCGCATCTTGATCGGAAATGTATCGTGCTCCGTTTTGAAAGGCTTTGTCTAAAATGGCTCCTAACTGCTTTTGTTCATCACCACTCAGTTCTGAATAAGAATAAGCGACAGTTACTTTGTCCCAATCACCAATCTTGGTATCGTAGGCATTTGAAAAATCGACTTTACCATTTTTTAAGGAAAGTGTTGGGTGTGGATAATCCATTACAGAAGCTCGGCCTTTTGTGCTCGCTGCAAAGTTGTGTGCAAAACCGAGTGTATGTCCTACTTCGTGCGCCGACAATTGACGAATTCTAGCCAATGCCATTTCTAAAGCAAACTGATCGTCTGTATCATTATTGGCATACGGAGCTTGCAAAGCTTGTGCAATCATAAAATCCTGACGGATTCTCAAGGATCCTAAACTCACGTGTCCTTTGATGATCTCTCCTGTTCTTGGATCCGACACAGAACTTCCATAGCTCCAACCTCTTGTAGATCTATGCACCCATTGAATCACATTGTATCTCACATCCAAAGGATCTGCTCCCTCTGGCAACATTTTTACTTGAAAAGCATCTTTATAACCAATGGCTTCAAAAGCTTGGTTCCACCATCTTGCTCCATCCAACAACGCCGAACGAACAGGTTCTGGCGTTCCTCTGTCCAAATAATAAATAATAGGTTCTTTTGCTTCACTCACGGCCGCATTTGGATTCTTCTTTTCCAAGCGATGTCTGTAAATGAATTTTTTCTCGATCGATTGATTCACAGGCGTTGCATAATCCAAATAAGACATGGAAAAAGACCCTGATCTTGGATCGTAGATTCTTGGCTTGTAATTATCATCGGGTAATTCTACAAACGAATGATGCTGATGCACTGTTACCAATGAAGATGTGGGAGTTACACTACGAATATTGTATCCTTTTGGTGATCCTTTGAAAGTTAGCATGATGTCAAACTCAACATTCTTTGGAAAGGCCTTGGTTCTTTCTAGGTTGAAGGCACTTTTACTTTTATCTAAACCGTAGCTTCCTTGTCCATTGCCACGCAAACGACCTATTACACCATGAGCGTCACGCATGAAAAAATCAGTGGCATCCACTAAATATGTATCTCCTTCAGTCTTATCTATCTTAAATCCATGCAAAACTGACTTTGCAAATGCTTGCTCAACCGATTTCTTTTCTTCAATATTATCAGTAATTGCCCTGTAATCTTGATTCGGTTGAATCAATAACAACTTATTACCTGCTTTTCGAAACTTTACGACACGTTCGTTTCCAAGCTGCCCTCTGTCCAAACCGATATCATTGGAACCAATTCCTTCCGAAAGTGAATTGACGTATAAGAATTCAGTATCCAATTGATCAACCTCTAAAAAGATCTTATCCTTACTTTCATCATAATAGAAAGTAAAGTAGCCTTCATATTTTTTTACGTCTTTATTGTCTTTGAAAAATTGTGCAAACCCTTCAGTAGTAAAGCTTACAAGTAACAATGCGAGTAGTAGTTTTTTCATATTTGAATCGTTTGAAGAAGCGTAAATTTACGACAATTCTTTTACAGAATGTTGCCTTTAATTTTTGACCATATTCTCTTTAATAAAAGTGCGAAGACTACCATAACGGCAAGAAGAATCAAAGCCAGTTGGTAATTCCCGTAAACAAAATTTCCAATGGAGAACATACAACTATAAATGGCAATACATCCTATAACCATAGCTAGAACTCCATTTGGAACACTCCACTTTTGATTAGGTTCTTGAAGATTTATCTTATCGGCTTGAGCATCCGTGAGTACTTTTTTCCAACCAGGACCACCCGGTTGTGTCTTCTTGTAAAACTTGTATAAAACCTCATTTTCTTCAGGTTGTGTAAGATAGGTCACCGCCAACCAGATGATCGTAGAACAAAGTACTACAAATGGGAATTTTAGATAACCTGCCAACATCCCAGATTCGCCAAACATTACATCCCCTAAAGGTGTAAATGTGAGGAGAATGGAAATAACTCCAGAAGCAATCATCGCCGAAATCTCCGTCCATGCATTGATTCGCCACCAGAACCATCGTAAGATGAATATCAATCCAGTTCCTGCACCAAACATCAATATGATATCGAACAATTGCAACGCATTGGTTAGTAATAAAGCAATAATGGCACTAATAACCATCAAAATCACTGTGGTGAATCTACCCACATTTACCAGATGTCTTTCGGATGCCTGAGGATTGACTTGTTTGTAGAAATCGTTTACCACATAAGAAGCTCCCCAATTTAAATGGGTACTAATCGTGCTCATATAAGCCGCCGCTAAAGATGCCAAAACCAATCCTAGCAATCCGCTTGGCAATTTGGTTAACATCGCAGAATATGCCAAATCATGTCCTAATTTGTCTTCTGTTACATTGGGAAATGCTTCTTGAATGCTCATCAAATCTGGAAATACCACCAAAGATGCTAAGGCTACAATGATCCATGGCCAAGGACGTAAAGCGTAGTGCATGATATTATAGAAGAGGGTAGCTCCAATTGCGTGATTCTCATCCTTTGCCGCCAACATTCTTTGTGCCACATAACCACCTCCACCGGGTTCCGAACCAGGGTACCATGAACTCCACCATTGTACTGCAAGGGGAATAATGAGCAAGGTGATCAAGGTTTCGGTATCATCTAGTTTTGGTAGAATATTCAATTTGTCTTTCACATTTTCATGCTCAATTAAAGCTTCCAATCCACCCACTTCTGGCAATCCAACCACATAATAGGCAGCTCCGAAAGCTCCTAACATCGCAACAAAAAACAAGATAAAATCCGTGTAAACCACTCCCTTGAAACCACCAATTGCACTGAAGATTACCGTAACAAATCCAGCAATTACAACGGTTGTTACTGGTGACAATCCCAACATCACTTGTCCGATTTTTATGGCTGCAAGTGTCACTCCTGCCATGGCAAGAATGTTAAAGATCACTCCAAGATAAACCGCTCTAAAGCTTCTCAAAAATCGAGCTGGTTTGCCTCCATAGCGCAATTCGTAAAATTCGATATCGGTTTTCACTTCTGATTTGCGCCATAGTTTGGCATAGACAAAAACAGTCAATAAGCCCGTCACCAAAAACGCCCACCAAACCCAGTTTCCAGAAACGCCATTGGTTCTCACAATGTCGGTCACTAAGTTGGGAGTGTCTGTTGAAAATGTAGTTGCTACCATGGACAATCCAAGTAACCACCATGGCATATTTCGACCTGAAAGAAAGTATTGATTGGTGTTTTTACCTGCTGCTTTCCCCACATAAATTCCGATGAATAGGATAATCGCAAAAAGCGCTGCAATAATGGTATAGTCTAAATTGGATAGTGTAATCATAAGGCTGTGTTCTTTCACCAGTCTAAATTAATATTATGTTCTTTCAAATAGGTATTCATAATGAGAATGTCTTCTTTGCTTGTCAAGTCCGGAACATGTTCAGCCATTGGAATTCCTAGGACTGATGTTGGATGTTCTTTTACCATCATCATTAAAGCTGTGGGCAGTTCCTTTTCCTGACGTATTGGGTGCAACGGACAAGACTTTAAAAATGAATAAAACAGACTGCCGTCGAATTTAAAGATATTCATACTCACACGCAATTTTCCTTGACTGTCTTTGTAGTTTTCAACTTCTTCTTTGGAAGGTTTTTCCAAAATGTCCTCTAAATAGTTTTGGTAATTGGTTTTGGTGATGGCAAATCGTTCAATTCTTTCTTGAGGGTATTTCAATACATCTCGGTCATAATTAATCAAAGCATTGGAATGATCGTCTTCTTTCAAAAGTTGAAAGGCTTTTTCGCTATATAAATTATCACAGTTGCAAACCACAAATTGTTGCGATTGTAATTCCGGGTATTGTTCCAGAGTTTGAAAAACGGCATCTGCAGTTCCCAAAGGTTTTACTCGACCTTCTGGAATGTGCTGAATAGCATAAGAAACGGAAAGTCCGTGAAAATCATTGTCGGTATCTTTCGCTCCATAGTATTCTTTGAAGAGCTCCCCTCCTTTTCCAATGACTATATAAATATTCTTGTAACCTGCTTGTTTGGCATTGTATAGCAAATAATCTAACATGGGTCTATCATTCAATAAGATCAATGCTTTGCTTCGAGAATTTGCCTGTTGAGTCATTTCATCACTGATCTCATTGGAGGTCGATTTTTTCATTCGAGAGGAGGCCCCTCCCGCCAAGATGATGACCGTATCAAGCATGAATACCTGGTTTTACAGAAGTAACATCAACAACATATGCATTCTCTCCACTAACTTCTTTAATTGCATTGACAACGGCTTGCTCTTTTTCTTTTGGCGCAATGGCACAGATGCTTCCACCTCCACCAGAACCCACAATCTTCGCTCCATAAGCTCCTGCATTCAAGGCTGCATTAATCATTGCATCAATTTTTGGAGTGGTGATTTTCAACAAATCTCTAAGCACCTCATGGTGTTGACTCATGAGTCCTCCTATCTTCTGAAGATCAAGTATTTCATTTTGCAAAAGCTGATATGCTTGTAGGGTAATCTCATGATTTTTGATGGCTGCATAAAAATAAGGTTCTAATTTCGTCGGAAGTACTTCCATATAGTTTTCTAAGTTCGCCAACTTCGCTTCATGAATATTAAAGTCAGGAAATGCTTTCTTCACAATGTTTATCGACTCTAAAGCCTTGTTTTTTCGATCTCCTAACAAACCCACAGTGTCTTTTGGAATGCCCGATTCTGCTACAATTAATCCTTGGATCGATTTTTGGAATTTTTCCAGATGATTTGAGTCATCAGTTTCCATATAGATGATGCCTCCAATTGCGATGCTATACTGATCCATTTTACCTCCGGGTGCTCCATGTTCTAAAACCTCAGCTTCATGCGCAATCCGTGCCACAAACTCATTAGTGATTTCTTGTGAGGAACCAAATGCTTTCAATAAAAAGCGTATCCATGCCACTACAACTGCAGAAGAACTGGACAATCCAGCATTGATAGGAATCGTCCCTTGAATCGTAATATCATACCCCAAAGTAGGAATACAATCATAACGCCGTAAAACTCTTAGAGCGGCGGCAATATGGTCTTCTTTTTGAAGATGATCGAAACTTTCATCAATAGGAAAACTTCTTGTTGAACTGAGGTCAGGCATATCAAATCGGAATTCTCTGGATGTATTCTGAACACCTTTGAGTTCGATATACTTATCTATAGCACAGGCAATCACAGGCAACTCCAAATAATCTTGATGATCCCCAAAAAGACAGACGCGTGCTGGCGCTTTCACTACAATCTCTTTTGGCATGTTAGAACGTATCTTTCATCCATTCATAAGGAGTTCGTTTCACCCACATTCCTCTGGTAAAGTCAGGAAAGTCTTGTGGTTCGCCATTGTTTTCTATGGAAGCCTCGGAAAGTGGCGTGACAGCACTCCAAGCAGCTGCATCGTATGCATCCAAAGGCGGAGCAATGTTTTGTTTGGCTGATTCTACAAAGGCATTCAACACGAAGAAATCCATTCCCCCATGACCAGACCCTTGCGCATATTCTCCGTATTTCTGCCACAATGGATGATCATATTTCTCTAGCCAAGGTTTGGCTTCATCCCATCGGTGCGGTTTTGATTTTCCTTCGATATAAATTCGACTTCCATCTACTTCCCATAAACCTTCACTCCCTTGTACTCGGAAACCTAGGGAATAAGGTCTTGGCGAATTACAATCATGAGTAATGATAATGGTTTCTCCATTCGCAGTTTCAATGGTCGAGGTGATAATATCGCCTTGTTTCCATTTTAATTTCGCATTGGGATGATCTGCACCACCATTATCAACAATGTATTTATTCAATCCAACTGCTTTCGTAGCATGAGAGGTCATGGATACAAATCGATTTCCTCGATTGATATTACACATGGTAGCCACAGGTCCTAATCCATGCGTAGGATAAACATCACCATTTCTCAATAAGGAATGTTGTGTACGCCATTTGGATTCTGAAATTCCTTTTTCACCGAACTCTACTCCCTTTCCATAGGGTGTGACCCCATCATTCAATTTGACGAAACGCAAGTCATGTTGATATCCACATCTGAAATGAAGTAGCTCACCAAAGACATTTTGTCGAACCATATTCAACACCGCCATTACATCTCTTCGATAATTGACATTCTCCAAAATCATCAAATGGGTTCCAGTTTGTTCATGAGTATTCACCAAATCCCAGCACTCTTCCATCGTATTCGCTGCCGAAACTTCCAAACCCGTATACTTTCCAGCCAACATCGCATCTTTTGCCATTCTAGTATGCCACAACCAAGGTGTAGAAATAATGACCGCATCCACATCGGATTCGTTTAACAAATTCCGATAATCAAGTTCATCCTTCCCGAAGGTTTTCGGTTTTGAAAAGTTGGCCTTTTTAATCAAGGAAAGGCATAAATCGATTCGTTTAGGATCGATATCACAGATGGCTGTAATGGCAATGTCTTTTCGCAACAAAAGATTGTTCAAATGATTGGTTCCTCGCAAGCCAACGCCAATAAGTCCTACATTGAGTTTTTCTTTTTTCATTGAGCTAAAAGACAAAGTTGGCGCCAATGCCAAACCCGTTCCTAATAGTGCACTTTTCTTGACAAATTCTCTTCTTGATTCCATTGATTGTTGTTTGTAGATTGGTAAATGTAAAAATTTAATTTCTCTTCTTCTTACAGGAATTCAACTTAGGCATATTTCATTTTTTTCAAGTACTTTTGAGCGCACTATGGTAACACACGATCAACTTAAAGATATTTCGACACGCGTTTCTAAACTGAAAGGGTATTTAGAGATCGATAAGAAGCTCATTGAAATTACCAATGAAGAAGAAAGAACTGCCAATCCTGATTTTTGGAACAATCCAAAAGAGGCTGAAGTATTGATGAAATCCCTTCGTTTCAAAAAGAAATGGGTGGAAGATTACAACACCATAGTCACTCTAGACGAGGATTTAAATGTCCTCTATGATTTCTACAAAGAAGGAGAAGTGGACGAGGCAGAAGTGGTGGAACATTACGAAAAAGCGATTTCATTCCTTGAAGATATCGAGTTCAAGAATATGCTTTCTGAAGAAGGTGATAGTTTGAGTGCAGTGATTCAAATTACTGCGGGAGCTGGAGGAACCGAAAGTTGTGATTGGGCAGAAATGCTTACGCGTATGTATACCATGTGGGCGGAAAAACAAGGTTTTAAGGTCAGTACGCTCAACTACCAAGAAGGAGATGTTGCTGGAATCAAAACAGTCACCTTAGAGTTTGACGGCGATTATGCGTTTGGTTGGTTAAAAGGTGAAAATGGAGTGCATCGATTGGTGCGAATTTCTCCATTTGACAGCAATGCGAAACGTCATACTTCATTCGCATCCGTATACGTTTATCCAGTTGCTGATGATTCCATTGAAATTGAAATCAATCCAGCCGACATTGAAATTACCACAGCACGTTCTAGTGGTGCGGGTGGACAAAATGTAAACAAGGTGGAGACCAAAGTTCAGTTGACGCACAAACCCACAGGAATTCAAATTTCTTGTTCCAATTCTCGATCACAACATGATAATAGAGCCACTGCTTTACAGATGTTGAAATCTCAGCTATACGAGATCGAATTGAAAAAGCAACAAGCTGCTAGGGATAGCATTGAAGCTGGTAAAATGAAAAACGAATGGGGAAGTCAGATTCGTAATTATGTGATGCATCCTTATAAATTAGTGAAAGACGTGAGAACAGCTCATGAAACAGGAAATGTAGACGCCGTAATGGATGGAAATATCAATCCGTTCTTAAAATCTTATTTGATGTTGAACGGACAAAAGTCGGATAGCTAAATATAACAATGCAGAAATTGTTTAATGCGATACTTTTACCCATTACCATTCACCTTTAACCTAACATTTGACACCCAACACCAAACAACTAACAATAAACTCCATGATCAAAATATACCACAATCCACGTTGCAGAAAATCAAGAGAAGGATTGCAAATTCTTCAAGAATCTGGAAAAGAATTCGAAATTAGAGAGTACCTAAAAGAATTACCTAGTTCAAATGAGCTAAAATCGATTATTGAGTTGCTAGGCATCTCTCCTATCCAATTGGTCAGAAAGAATGAAGCCATTTGGAAGGAGAACTACAAAGGGAAAACACTTTCTGATGATGAAGTTATTCAAGCCATGGTTGAAAACCCTAAATTGATTGAGCGTCCAATCGTTATCAATCAAGGTAAAGCTATTGTGGGAAGGCCACCAGAAAACATTCATCAAATCCTCTAACTTTCTTTTGTTTAATTTGCTGTTCATTTTGTTTAACAAAAGATTAACAGACCTTACTTAAACTTCGGGCGACCTTTGCAGTCAAAATCAACAGTCTGAGTAAAAACTCACAAAACATGAATTTGCAAAGACGTTAATTTTTGAGGCAACCCTCATGATTTCAAAACTCACAAAGTGAGTGAAAACTATCGATTCAAAATGAACAAACTCAAATTATTAATAGTAGTTCTAAGCTTGACTACTATTGGTGTTTTTGCCCAAGGATCTCCTATTCCCCAAGTAACCATTACAGGTAAGATTGTTGATGCGAAAACCAACGAACCTTTAGAATATGCAACCATTGTTCTTCAAGATGTAAAAACAAAAAAGATTAGTGGTGGTATCACCGATGAAAAAGGAAACTTCAAGATTCCAACGCCCAAAGGGACGTATGATATTAGTTTCGAATTCATTTCTTTTAAGACGATAAAAAAGGCCAATCAGGTCATTGACAAGAACATCAATTTTGGTACCATCAAACTTCAAGAAGATGCCAATAAATTGGACGAAGTTGTTGTAGTTGCCGAAAAAACAACCGTCAATATTCGCTTAGATAAAAAGATTTACAACATTGGTAAAGACCTTTCTGTACGTGGAGGAAACGCCAGTGACGTTTTAGGAAATGTACCTTCTGTTCAAGTAGATGTGGAAGGAAATGTGAGTCTGCGCGGAAATGAAAGCGTCACTATTTTAATTGATGGTAGACCCAGTGCTTTGGTAGGAATTAACGGTGCAGAAGCCTTGCGTCAAATTCCCGCAGAGGCGATTGAAAAGGTAGAAGTGATTACTTCTCCATCAGCAAGATACGATGCTGAAGGAACCGCTGGAATTCTCAACATTATCCTGCGAAAGAACAAATTGAGTGGTTTCAACGGATCATTGCAATTGGATCTAGGAAATCCCGATCAGTTTGGTGCAGCATTCAATGCCAACTTGCGTAATAAGAAATTCAACTTCTTCACCAATATAGGATGGCGTTATAGAGCTAATCCTGGAAATGCATTCAGTGATTCGGAGTTTTTCTCTTCAACTGCTCAAAATGCGAGAGTAATCGAAGATCGTAAATTCGGACGTTTGGGACGTTCATTGTTTACAAGTTTTGGAGTTGAACATTACATCAATCAAAACTCTAGCATCATTGCCAATGTGATCTTAAACGATGGAAACGATGATGATGTGAACACCAATACCATCGATCGTTTTGATGCCGTCGGAAATATCAACGAATCAACCTTAAGGGTTGAAGACGAAAGCGAAGACGAGCAAAGAATTCAGTATACCTTAGACTATATCAATAACTTTGATGGCAATGGGAAGAAACTATCCATCAACTTGCAATACTCTTCAGAATTAGAAGACATCTTCAATGATATTACTGAAACAGATACACAGGTAAACGTATTGAATGATTTGGAGCGTGTGCTTGAAAATCAGGATGAGAAAAGAGGTTTATTGCAATTGGATTATGTACATCCTGTTGGTGAAAAAATTCAGTATGAAGCTGGATATCGTGGGAACATTCGAGATATTTTCAATAGTTTTAATTTGTCAGAGCGTTTGGTATTCCCTGACGGACCTTTGGTTCCTGATGCAGGATTGAACAACTCATTCAACTACAAAGAATTTATCAATGCTGCTTACTTCCAATACGGACAAGAGTTCGGAAAAGTTTCCTTATTAGCTGGGCTTCGATATGAAAATACAGCCATTGAAATCGAGCAAGAGACTTCATTAACTACGGATAAAAAGTCTTATGGAAACCTCTTCCCTACTGTGAATTTAGGATATGAGGTGAAAGACGGTGAGAGCTTTACCTTAGGGTACAATCGAAGAATTAGACGTCCAAGAGGTCGATTCTTAAATCCATTCCCAAGCCGATCTTCTGAGAGTAACATCTTTAGTGGTAACGTAGATCTGGATCCTGTGATCTCCGATGCTTTTGATGTTGGATACATCAAACGATGGGAGAAAGTGACCTTAAGTACTTCTGTATACTTTAACCGAAGTAATGACAACTGGGAATTTATTCAAGAAGACACCGGTGAATTGACCGATAATGGAGACCCTATTATCAGAAGATTTCCGATCAATTTATCAACAAGAGATCGATTGGGTTACGAGTTTACCTTGACATACAGACCTATCAAGGCATGGACGATCAATAGCGACTTTAACTTATTTCGCGTAACGACAGATGGTGATTATGTGAATCCAGATACTCAAGTAGTTCAAAACTTCGATTTTGAAAACACAGCCTTTAGTGTTCGTTTGAATCAAAAAATCTCGATTGCCAAGAAAGTGGACATCCAGATCAATTCCAACTATCGCGGACCGAATAGAAATGCGCAGTCGAGACGTGAAGGTATCTTCAGTATGAATCTTGCCATGAGCAAAGATTTGTTCAAGGAAAAAGCGACGATTAACTTCAACGTGCGTGATGTATTCAATAGTAGAAAGAGAATTCAAAACACCTTTATAGATGGCGTATTTGATCAATATAGCGAATTCCAATGGCGTGAGCGTCAGATTTCTTTGAACTTCATCTACCGATTCAACCAGAAGAAGAAACGCGGTCGTAATGGACGTGGTGGTGGAGACTTTGATGGTGGTGGCGAGTTTGAAGGTGGGCAAACTGCGAGACCTTAAATATACCGTGACACTCCAGAAGTTCTAAATTGTCATTTCGAGCGAATCCAAGGGAGAAGTCGAGAAATCTCAATGTTCAATGTTATGAGATTTCTCCATTTCAGTCGAAATGACAAGATTGAATAAGTGTGCTTTGTAAGCACTTCGACTTCGCTCAGTGAACACGAAAACCTATTCGTAATTTCTTTCAAGGAAAAACTCTTGAATCCTTATTTTTACAGCATAAAAAAGAGCAAGATTTATGTTGAAGAAGTTGTGCTTCTTGTTGCTATTAGTTCCTTTATTGATCAACGCACAGATCAATGAGAGTGATACTTTAAACTTTAAGGCAAACTTATCTGTAAGTGGGTTTTGGCAAGGTGGAAACGTGGAAACCTTGATTTTCAGAACCAAATCGGAAATGACTTTTAAGCCATGGAAAAAGTGGGTATTTAAAACCACGAACTCCTATGTCTTTCAAGAATTTGGTGGCGACAAAGCTGATTCTGATTTTTTGAGTTTGAACTTCTTGTACATCAATCCAGAACGCACTTTTTACCCACAATTCTTTGGAATTGCCAGCACTAACTTCCGACGAGAAATTGCCATTAGAACCTTGTATGGTGCAGGAATGACCTATCAAGTAATTGACAAAAACAAAGACAAAAATAAGAACTGGTTGAAGATGTCGCTCACAGGAGAATACGAGCAAACCCGATTCAAACGTGCCGATTTCAACCTCACCGAATACAACATCGATCGAAACATCAACACTTTCCGAACCACCTTATGGATCAATGGGAATTACAATCTGTTCAAGAAGAAACTGATTCTCAAGCATGAAATGTACTTCCAACCTTCTTTAGAAATGGGCAACAACTTCCGCTGGTGGGCAGATGTGGCGTTGGAATTGCCTATTTGGAAACACTTGAACTTTAAGATCAATTACCTCAGAACCTACGAGAATATTGTGATTGCAGGACAACAACAAGAAGATGAGTTCTTGACCTTTGGGTTGACTTTGAAGAGTTATTAAAACTGATTTAATCTTTATTCCAATCTTTTCGTTTATATATTTCCGAGTCATCTTCTTCATCAGGGTATATTATACCGTCGTCAATATAATCGTCATACATAGATCTAACCTCGAACTTGCTCGCTTGAAATGAGTTTTCTTTAATATCAATGGGGTAAGTATCTGAAATGTCAAAAAAGGATAATTTTCCTATTTTTTGACCCATTTTAAGGTGAATATTTGTGTTCAATAGGTTTTTCACTCCTATCTCAAGCCAACCGTCATATAATGGATCAATAAAGGGACTATAATTTACTAGTAAACCACTTGATACAGCCTCACCATTACTCCCGACAAATGCCTTTACCTTTTCACTTAATGTAAATATTTCGGCAGATCTAATTAGAACATATTGCCCCGGTTCAATCGTCAAAATTCGATTTTCTCTGGTAAGCTCTTTAAGTTGCTTATCTTCCGCGCTATTGACTATCTGATAAATGTGTCCAATACGAAAATAATAAGAGGTGTGCTGCAAATTTTTTGGACTAAAGTTTTTTATTGTCAAATATCTTGAATTGAAATCATTAGCATGTTTTTCAAGTTGTTGCCGATTAAGTAAATACATAAATTAAATTTTTTTGAGATTATTATTCAATTCTTTCTTAAGGTTATTTAACTCTTTTTCAAGACGGTTAATCTTAGATAAGGCTTCATTGCTTTTTTTGGAATAAAAGATTTCTTCTTTTTTTAACTCGATCAATTCAATTATGGACTTAATCCTCAAACTTATATTATTGTTTTCCTGTAAAAGCCCTAAGGTTCTAGATATATTAAGTAAATTCTCCTCTATGTTAAGTTGTCTTTTTTGTGTTTCGCTAAGACTACGATTTTGGTTTGATATTTCCCTACCATAAAATATTAATGTATAAATAGCAACAATAGTTCCTAAAAGACCTGCTATGGAATTCACCACATTAAACATGTCCCCGAATTGCCCTCTAATATCCCAATCTTTAAAAGACAAATAAGGAATCAAAATTGTTGAGATTATTAAAATTGTAAAAACAAGTAGAATTAATACTTCATTAAGCTTAATTTTCATTTTCTAAAACTCTGTCGATTAACCTTTAAATTACACTCAAGTAAAAATCATATATATTTACTTCTTATCCTTACGGAAAACCTTAATAACAAAAAAATTATATCATTTAAATGGTTTTTTGTTATCTTAAAAAGAAAGTACTTTTCAACAATCTCTTTCGCTTCTTTTTCAATTTGAAATACTCTCAAATAGCTCTTCCTATACTTCACATAAAATCCTTTCAAAATAAAAAGATTCTAACTCGAAGTATTAGTCAGTGATTCGGTAATTAGCGGCATTTCAAGTATAGTTTAATCAAACAAAGGATAAAACGCCTCCACCATTTTTGTAGGGTGA
>CAZTFN010000016.1:0-8167 GCA_964612905.1 uncultured Flavobacterium sp.
TCAAGTATAAAAAAAGCTCCTCCATTTCTGAAGAAGCTTTATTTGGGTGGAAGACCCACCTTCGTTTTACTACGGACGGGCAAGTGGGGTTCCTTTCGGCTGTGCTCAAGATAAACTTCTCACCCCATCCAATAATTTTTGTTAGTCTATTCTTAGAAAAGAAAAAAGCTTCCTCATTACGAAGAAGCTTTATTCGGGTGGAAGATGGGGTTCGAACCCACGACCTCCGGAACCACAATCCGGCGCTCTAACCAGCTGAGCTACAACCACCATTTGCAGTTAACAATGATCAATTATTCAATGATCAAAATCTGCGGGCTTGTCCGCCGAAGGGAATTTCTTCCCGTAGGCGGGTGCAAATATAGTTTGTTTTTTGATTTTCCGAAAACAAAATATTTATTTTTCTAACATAATAAATCTGGAGGACAAACAAACTCAACGTAGTGATCTATTGCTGACTTTGGAATGACAAAAGTTTCCGGACTTATGATTGAAAGCGGAGTCAAAAGAAATATAATTGCTAAACCGATAGTCATAAATCTAATCACTGGTGAAATCTTCTTTGTTTCATTGACCTCTTCAAAATTCCAAATATTACTTCTATTCTTCATATATACTATTTCAATTTATCTAATGAATCCACCGCCAGATAACGTTCTACTGTAAATCCCTCAGCATATTCTGTTCCTATCAAACGTCCTAAGTCTCTGGCTCTATACTCTATACTATCTGTAAAGTTTTTGCTTGAAATAGGTGTTTGAGGTTCTTTGCTGCTAGGATCAAAAAACTGAGAGCTGTAGGCCATTACGGAATCAATCTTCTGTGAAATAAAACCGGTGATATCAACGACAAAGTCAGGTTCTATATTCTTCCATTGAATGTAGTGATAGACCAATTTAGGTCGCCATTTCTCCTGCTTTTCGCCATCCAATTCTGTTTCAATTTTTTGCAATCCACTAAGGAAACAGGCATCAGAAACCAACTTGCTTCCTTTACCATGATCAATATGTCGGTCATCAATGGCATTGCATAATACGATCTCTGGTTGATACTTTCTCAACATTTTGATGATCTCTAATTGATGTTCTTTGTCATTGACAAAAAAGCCATCGGCAAAACCTAAGTTCTCTCGAATAGAAACTCCTAAGATTTCCGCTGCATTTGTAGCTTCCACCTTTCTTAATTCCGCAGAACCGCGAGTTCCTAATTCGCCTTGAGTGAGATCAATAATTCCCACTTTTTTGCCCAAGGAAACTTCTTTCGCGATCGTTCCTGCACAGCCCAATTCAACATCGTCTGGATGTGCTCCAAAAGCCAGTATGTCTAGCTTCATACGAGTTCTTTTATAGTTTTCAAAATCGCTTGTTCAATGTCTGCAATCAAATCTTCAGGTTCTTCAATTCCAGTTGAGAATCGAATCAATCCTTGTCGAATTCCTCGCGCCAATCGCTCTTCTTCAGTCAATAAAGCATGGGTTGTTTGCGCTGGACTTACCGTAGTACTTTCCAACCCAGCCAAACTCATGGAAGGTTTGATCAAACGTAAGGATCTTTGAAACTCCATAGGATCAATACCTTCTTTCAATTCAAAAGACATCATGGCACCAAATCCTTTCATCTGGGATTTTGCCAACTCATGATCTGGATGTGAAGTCAACCCAGGATAATAAACACGATCGATGTAATCACTTTGTTCTAAGTGCTCAGCAATCACTTGTGCATTTCTTGTTTGCTCCTTCACGCGAATATTCAAGGTTTTCAAGCTTCTTTCCAATAACCAAACCATCATATCACTTAGGTTTCCACCAAAGTTTCGCGATGTTTCCCAGATCTCAGCGATATGTTCTTTCGAAGCAGCCACGGCACCCGCAGAAATATCTGAATGTCCACCCATATATTTAGTTGCTGAATGAATCACCACATCGATTCCGAAATCAATAGGGTTCTGATTGATGGGTGAAGCAAAAGTATTGTCAATCATGGTCATAATGCCACGAGTCTTTGCCAAGTCTGCAATTGCTTTTATATCGGTAATTCCCAACAATGGATTGGATGGAGTTTCTATATAGATGATTCGAGTATTCGACTGGATCAAGTTTTCAAAATCCTTGATGTCATTGCTTTCCGTATAGCTGTATTCTATACCGTACTTTTCAAACTCTCGTGCAACAAAATTGTAAGTTCCTCCATAGATCACTTGTTGAAGGATCACATGATCTCCTTGCTTTAAAAAAGCCATTAATGCAGAACTGATCGCTGCCATACCTGAAGTAAAAATCAATGCATCTTCTGTATGCTCCAATGCTGCAATTTTCTTGTTCAGTGCCTCTTGATTGGGCGTATTAAAATATCTTGGATATCGTTTGACATCTACATTATCAAAGGCATAGGAAGTTGCCATATAAATAGGTGAAACGGCTCCCTGAAATTGTTCGTCATGCACTTCTCCCACATGAACGCACGTGGTATTGATTCCTAATTTTTTATGATCCTTCATGAAAGTCTAATTAATAAAACGAATTTACAAAACTCATCATTAAACCTGAACGGTTTTCCATTTTCCTTTGCGGAACAATACAATTCCGAGAATAGCAATTAAAACTTCTGCCGTAGTAATGGCGATAAATACACCTACAGGTCCCAATTCTAGTTCAAGTGCCAATAAATATGCAAAGGGTAATTGAAACAACCAAAAGCAAACTAAGTTGATCCATGTAGGAGTTTTGGTATCTCCTGAACCATTGAAAGATTGTATCACTACCATACCATAGGCATAGGCAATATATCCAGCTGCAATAATCTGGAGGCATAAGGCTCCATTTTCTATTACTTCTGGATTGTCACTGAACCAGCTTAAAAAGGTTGGTGACAGAAATACGTAGACCAATGAAACCAGCCCCATGAAAATAGCACAGTACTTACTTGTTTTCCAAACAGAAGCCTCGGCTCTATCGGGTTGCCCTGCTCCTAAATTCTGTCCTACCAAAGTTGCAGCCGCATTGCTCATTCCCCATGCTGGCATTAACGTGAACATCATGATTCTTATGGCAATGGTATAACCAGCCAATACTTCACTTCCGAATTTTGACATAATCATCATTAAAATGACCCAACTAGATGTTCCAATGATGAATTGACCGATTCCTCCTAAAGAAACTTTGATCAAATTGATCATTACCTGAGCTCTAATTCTGATGTCCTTAATGGCGATTTTGATATATGAATTTCCTCTGAATAAGATAACCAATTGAGCTAATACTGCCACTCCTCTACCTGTAGTGGTTGCAATGGCCGCTCCTTCCACTCCATAAGCTGGAATTGGCCCAAACCCGAAAATGAACATTGGGTCCAGAATGATATTCAAACTATTAGATAATATCAGTGTCCACATGGCAATAGAAGCATTTCCGGCACCACGGAATACTGCATTAATTAAGAATAAAAGCATGACTGTAAAGTTTCCTCCAAGTAATACTTGGGTATAACCATAGCCTTCTTCAATCAATTCGGGTTCTCCACCCATCATGGCTAAAATCTCCTTAGGAAATATGATTCCTATGGCACTAATAATAGCTGCAATGAATATTCCTAAAAAGATGACTTGCATCGCTGCCTGACTTGCGCCTTCTTGATCTTTTTCTCCTGTTCTCCGAGCTACAATAGCTGTTGCTCCCATACTAAGTCCAATTGCTACAGCGTAAACTAATGTGAGCACAGATTCTGTTAACCCAACCGTTGCAACGGCATTTACGCTCACTCTAGAAACGAAAATGATATCGACCAAAGCAAAGATCGATTCCATGAGCATTTCGAGAATCATAGGAATGGAAAGCATAAATACGGCTCTGCGAATGCTTCCTGTTGTAAAATCATGTTGTTTACCGCGAACGGCGTCCATGAATAATGAAAAAATATTTTGACTGGTTTGTTGATTGTTTGATGTCATTATGATGTAATTATAAGATTGATAAATCAAGTCTCCCGAGTATTTTCGGAGGATTGAATCATTGGGAGTCTAAGGATTAGACTGAAACGGAAAGTGTGCTTACGCAATCATAATGACACAAATATGCAAAACTTTTGACAAAATCCGACCAAATAATTTCAATATCTTCGTGCCATGATTTCAGTAGCCATTGTTGGAAAGGGAAATGTGGGTGTTCATTTGTATCATGAAATGATGAAAAGTGATGACCTTAAGATTTCTCAAATAAACTCAAGAAATCCAACTTCTCTAGAGGAGTTTGATGTTGCTATTATTGCTGTTTCCGATGATGCAATTGCTGAAGTGAGTCAACATATTAAATCACCTTTAGTGGTTCATACTTCTGGCACAACCGAAATGAATGCTTTGCAAAATTCTACTCGAAAGGGAGTCTTTTATCCGTTGCAATCGTTTTCAAAAGACAAGCCGGTTGATTTTGGGAAAGTTCCTATTTGCGTGGAAGCTGAAAACGAGGAGGACTTAAAATTGTTAAAGGATCTTGTCTACCGAATGAAGAGTAGTTATTATGAAATTGGTTCCGAAGAACGGAAACACATTCATGTTGCGGCTGTTTTCGTCAACAATTTTGTGAATCATATGTATTCCAATGCTTGGGATATCTTCGAAAAGCATCATATTCCTTTTGACATTTTAAGACCGTTGATTAATGAAACTATTGAAAAAATAGAACGATTGACTCCAGCAGAAGCACAAACAGGTCCTGCCATAAGAAATGATCAAAAAACGATCAAAAATCACCTAACTTTGCTCAACGATTCTCAGAAAGAAATTTATCAACTCTTGACCGAATCAATTCAAAAACATGGAAAAAAGCTATAAACAATACTTAGCAAACATCACAACATTAATTTTTGATGTTGATGGTGTTCTCACCAACGGAATGGTAACGATCATGCCTGATGGTCAGTTGATTCGACAAATGAACATCAAAGATGGTTATGCCTTAAAAACGGGAGTAGATGTCGGATTGAACATCTGCATTATCTCTGGTGGAAGAAATGAAGGCGTAAGAACACGTCTTGCCAACTTAGGAATCAAAGATATTTATTTGGGTGCCCATGATAAGGTTCAACAATACCATGAATTGGTTGAGAAGTACAATTTACAGCCTGAAAACGTGTTGTATATGGGAGATGATATTCCCGATGTTCCTGTAATGAAATTGGTAGGCTTGCCTTGCTGTCCGAATGATGCAGCTACTGAAGTACAACGAATTTCAAAATACATTTCTGATAAGAATGGTGGTGAAGGATGTGTGAGAGATATTATTGAACAAATATTGAGGGTTCAAGGGAAATGGAACGAGAATTTTGATGCGAAGTATGATTGATGTGTTCATTCGTTGAATTGTTGATGGGTTTAATTGTTTATTTGTTATTTGATTTTTTATGAAAACTACTGTTGTTACACTTTTTATTTTTTGTTTTTCTATCTCTCTAACTGCTCAGACCATTTTTGGAACATGGAATTCCTTTGATGAAGAGACCAACGAAATTGAATCAGTGATTGAGGTTTATGAAAAAGACGGAAAAGCCTATGCGAAGATCGTAAAGATTACTGATCCTGAGAGACAAGAAGCGACCTGCTTCAAATGTAAAGGAAGTAGAAAAGATCAAAAAATCTTAGGAATGGACATCCTGACTGGCTTGAAAAAGAAAAAAGATGAATGGTCGGGTGGTAAAATTCTCGATCCCAAGAATGGAAAAGAATACAAGTGTTACATCAAACTTTTAGATGACAATACTTTAAAACTCCGAGGTTATATTGGTTTCTCGCTCTTGGGTAGAACTGCGATATGGAAAAGAGCGGATCAATAAAAGTTCAAAATTTTCTTTTTGACTTTATCCCATTTCAGTGGGGGCATCACCTTTCAGATGTCAAGTCAACTCTTAAACCAGATTCAATATTTATTGAAAATGAAAATCCCGCAAATCGGGCAGAAAGTCTAAAATGTAAGATTCCTTCTTTCCTTTCCATCACAACGAACTCTGTTGTATTTGAAGCTCCTTTTTTGGATCGTTTAATTCATCGTATTCGGATTAGTATTCCACCTCAAGAAATGACAGCCAACGAAATGATGAGTGCTTTGGAAAAAGAATATGGTCAACCTACGAGAGATTCAGGCTTTAGAGATGTAGATATTGATAATCAGGTTCAGTCTTGTATTTGGGAGTTTGTAAACTGTACCATAAGTATTTACTATTTTGGTTTTGTTCAAAAGGTAGGTGATGAAAAGAGTAAAGCACACCTTTATATCAATTTGAAAGATATTGATTTGCTAGATTCTCTCTACTCATCATCTATAAAAGCGGAGACATCTAGATTAGAAAGTCATATCAAAAGATGGTCAATTCGTAAATTTAATCTTGGAAGAAAACAAGAAATATCTTGGACTGAGCATCACGAAAAATATCCTAGTAAGACTCCTGATTTCATTTCTGAAGTTTTGAATGGATTCCATAAGCAACAACTTTATAGGACACCTGAAAAAATTCGAAAAAAACTAAAACTCCATCAAGTTTGCATTTGGAAGTCTAAAGACGGAGGTCATTACATTTCCAATTATTTCGAAACTGGACCTATTCATAAGGACAAAACAGTTCTTTGTGGGGTCTTACCTCCAATCAAAGGTTCTGGTTGGGTTCAATTGCATATTGGAGATTTTAATCTTATGGCTAATTACGGCTCTACCAAGTTCGACCTTTTGTCTTTTTACATTGAAAAAATTTTAGGTATTAAGATTGAGATTGGCTATCAGCATTTCTAATTCTTGTTTTGGTATTCAAATTCAATTGCACACCTAACTAATTTAGTACTTGTCAATTCTTTACATACGAAAAGAAACATCTCTTTTTTAATCAAATAACTTCCTGAACATCAAAATATTCCCAACGTTGGGAATTGATTGCCTTTGTGATGCATTCTACTTTTGGAGTATACAATTTTTTAAATGATCATTTGAAATTGGGAGATGCCGAAAACCCAATTCAACAGAGTAGGCTCATTATAAATACACAACAATGGCAACAAATATACCTGCCGATAAGGCAGCCTTGGTCATGAATACATTAAAAGATCAAGCAAACAAAGTATTAGGCCCCACTAAGAATGTGAATCTAGAAGTATTTCATGCAGATGGCGTTGGAAACTTCCCATATAATTTTGAGGATCCTAATGCAGAACGGTTTAACCATAGAACCTACAACTGGATCAATAAAGGGCTTCAAAAAAGAAATGAGGGCGATCCTGTTTCTACTGAAGGTGACTATAATGGAAAATTCCAGCAAGCAGTCACAAAAGTCAATTATAACATGTCTACTGACGACCTAGAGATTTTGACCAAAACCAAACAAAATACAATTGCACAGCAAAGGTCGTTAATTAAAACATGGGAAGACGCACAATTGAAATACCCTGAAGGGAAAAGTAAAATTGACGGAATTGTGCATATTATTCGAACTGAATGGACTACAGACGAGAAAGTATCCTTACGAGATATGCAAATTGCTCCCGATCTTTTTGATCTGTTAGACAATGCTCCTGCTTCTGGTATGCCAGTAATCCCAGTATTCAGTCAATATTTAACAGCAATTGGTGATGGAATATCTGTAGTAAACGATCAATCCTTAAACGATGGAATTCTATTAAGTGTTCGATCTGCAACCAATAAAGCAAGTAAACTTAATGGAGGAATTCAACTAAGCGATGGTACAGATGACTTTTATCCAGCCTATGAATTCTCAATTTCACAAGAAGACATATTAAATGAGTTACGAATTGATGACAATGCTGTTGAGGTTGGTTTAAAAATGACAGACATCAGTGAAACTGAAACTTCTCTGTCAGTGGGCGGTGACGCTAGCTTTAAAATGCCTCTAGGATTCTTTGACATCCATTTAGAAGCACAAGCAAATTTCTTTACAAAAATTATTGCCAAACAATCAACTACGATTGAAATCAATATGAAATTCAAAGGAATCACAGTGGCGAAATTCGGACCAAAAGACTTCCTCTTATCTTCGAGAAAGGGTTGGCACTACACCGAAGCAATTAAAAAAGCCATGCAAAACGGAAACCAAGATATTACGGGATTTCAATTTGCCCCAAAACCCAACTTCGATTTTGAAAAGAATGGAGACTTTGGCTATATCAGTGCGGTAGC
>CAZTFN010000016.1:8206-27126 GCA_964612905.1 uncultured Flavobacterium sp.
TCAGTTAAAATCTTTTCAGAGAGTTATACTAAAATAGAGACAGAGCTGCAGGCTGCCGTAGGAGGTAAACTAAAGATTGATTTCTTAGGTATTCCCATGACAATTGGATCAAAAGCCTCCTTCACAGGGAGCAATACCACGACCAATGAGACAGAAGGTAGTGTGAGTATTACCCTTTCTGCTCCAAAAGAAATTTACGCTGGTTCAACCTACGAAGAAACTGCATATGTTCTTGGTGTGCAACCCGAATATTCAGCCTTATAAACATAAATAGTAATTAATATAAAATTTAGAAATCATGTCAGATACACAATTAAAAGAACTGAAAACAATGATTCAATCAGTTCAAACAGATTTAGAAACAGTAAAATCGAACCTTAAAACCTTAGACAAAAACCTCATTGCAACATTTAATGTGGCTAATCAAACACACTTCTATGTAGGCGCAGATGAAGGTGCTTCAAGCAATTCGGATATGTTACAGAGAATTTTAGATGCTGTAACGGACTAGCATTTTAAGCTTCACGAGTTCTGACTCGTGGAGCTTAAAATTGTTAATTATCGTTTAATTTTAAATCACCTTAAAACACACATATTATGGATTTTAGCACCACAGTTTTACTATCTCCAGAGGAGAATCAACGTTTTCAAGCAATTTATGCAAGTCAGCGTTATGGAACATTTTATGGACTTTACGGAAAGTTCAATATTGAAAAAAGAGGCAAAAAGACCTTGCTTCATAGGATCGATCTGAAACTCTTGAATTATAAAGGTATTTTGGATATTAGTATAGAAACGGATGAAGATAGCGTTGCAATTGATGAGAAAGCGAAGGAATTGAATCGAAATATCCCAGTGATTTTGTTGAAAGTAAAAGTAAAAGCAAAAATTCAAGATCCAAATTATGAAAGCTATGTGCAACCTCCAAAACCTATTGAAATTACACCAGGTACTTTCTTTTCTGTGATTACCGATGTGATTCCTATGGGTTTTAATAAAGATGAGGATCGTAAAGGCGCATATTTAGGAGGTGTCTTTGACAATGAATTCTTTTATAGAGACGGTAATTCATTCGTTGAAAGAAAAGTTACAGATATAGAACTCGATCCCGATGCTCCAGGAATTCCTGAAGAACAGGGGTATCGATTTAAATCAGAACTTCTTAGTAACTTAGATACTCGGTTCGGATCTTTTCGTTGTACCGTAGGAAACTCTAAGATTGTTGTTTAGTAAGATTCAAAAGAAGTTATTTTTAGTCGGCATCAGTGTTGTACTTGCGCACAGTGTTTTTTCTCAGCAAAAGACTACTGAAGAGTTGCTTATTGGTCAATATTTCAGTGATGTTCAATCTAAAAAAGGAATATCAAAAGAACTCAACATTCTTAACCATATTCTTAAAAACAGAGGACAACATAAGCTTTTAGACTCGCTCAGAATTGAAGGTTTACAAAAACAGCATTCTGTTCCTTATTTCCTATGCCTTGGTTTTTACAATTTGTACAATCAGAGAAGTACAAGCAAAGCTTTTGTTCATTTCAACGAGGCTTATATCCTATCCAAAGCCAATAAAAATATGGCTCATTTAAAGTTATCTCTATTAGGCTTCTTAGAATTGTATAGCCGAGAAATGGTTCAAAGCAACACGCAATTCAAATTGTACTTAGATGAGTTTCAATCACTGAGTACCACCATTGAAGATAAAGCATGGGTATTGTACTATACCAACTATTTTAATAGTACTTCTATATTCAAACCTCAAGATTATTACGCATCCTCTCAAGAGTTGATTCCCTTTATTCGAAGACATCATTTGAGCAATGCTCTGAAGGTTCGATTTTACCAAGACATTGCCCTTTATTATAATATCATTGGTAAACCCGACAGTGCACGTTGGTATTACGACAAAGTTTTACAATCTCCAGATGCTTCTTATGCACGTACCCATAAATTTCATAGCTCCATTCACTTGGTTGAATTGAGTGCAAATGATAAAAATTATGAAGCGGCGAAAAAGTATCTCGACCAAGCAAAACGTTATTATGATAAGTCAGACTCGATTCGCTCATTTTTTACCATCGATCGATTCAAAGCTATTTATTTCTTTGAGAAGATACCAGTGTATGACAGTGCTTATCACTATTTGAAATCCTCTATACTAAAAGAGCATCAAATTGATTATGAAAAAAATTCACTTCAAATTTCTGAATTGAATGTAAAGCTTCGAACCGCCGAAAAAGAAAAAGAAATCTTGGAACAGCAGCATAAAATAAAAGATGAACAACAGAAAAAGAATAGCATCTTAGTGGGTGCCATTAGTTTGATCTTACTATTGAGTATCATCGCTTATGTTACTTATAAAAATGCCAAGAAAAAACAGTTTATTGCCGAGCAAGAAAAAGAGATTGAAGCACAAAAAGTAGAGAAAGTACTCAAAGATCAAGAGCTCACCATCATTAATGCAATGATTGAAGGTCAGGAAAAAGAGCGCAAGGAAGTTGCTAAAGAATTGCACGATAGTGTTGCCTCTACCTTAGCTGCAGCCAATATGCAATTAGATTACTTTCTAAAGAATAAAGACCGTTTGAATGATGCCGATGAAATTCTGGAAAAAGCAGCTTCTTTAGTTGGCCACGCCTATCATGATATTCACGATATGGCGCATAAAAAAAATAGCGGTGTGATTGCGCAGAAAGGTTTGATTCCTGCTATCAAAGATCTTGCTAAAAATGTTTCGGTGACCAATAAGATTCAAATTGAAGTCAACAGTTCAGACATAGAAGCAAGAATTGCAAATGGCTTAGAAATTACCATTTTTCGTATCACCCAAGAACTCATTAATAACATCGTAAAACATGCCAATGCGAGTGAAGCTTCTATTTCCATAGCTTTTGATGATCACATCTTAAGTTTGATTGTAGAAGACAATGGCAAAGGCTTTTTAATGAAGGACGTACCCATGGGAATGGGAATTCAAAGCATTGAAAAAAGAATTGAAGCTTTGGAAGGAACATTTGAAATAGACTCAGTAATCAATCGTGGTACAACCATACTCATAGACATCCCGCTCGTATGAAAAAAATAAAACTAATTGTCGTAGAAGATCATCAATCTATGATCGATGGAATTAGGCTTTTGTTGAAATACGAAGAAAATATTGAAGTTCTTGGATTCTTTCATCATGGAAATGCAGTGCTCGATTTTATCAAAGAAAACGAAATAAAAAATTACCCTGATGTCATTCTTACCGATGTGAAAATGCCCGAAATGAATGGTATAGAACTCACTAGTATCATCAAAAAACAATACTCAGACATCAAAGTTATTGCCTTCTCCATGTTGGCGAAAGAACCTGTGGTACATCAAATGCTGCATGCAGGAGTGTCAGGCTATTTATTAAAGAATTCACCATTAGACTTGATACTGAAAGCCATCAAGGAGGTTCATGAAGAAAACACATTCTTTGACAATTCCATCAAAGAGTTCGTAGATCAGTATCGTAGAAATCCGAAAATAAACAACTATAACCCGAAACAACTTCTAACCAAAAGTGAATTAGAAATTCTAAAGCTAATTGGTGAAGGAAAAATTTCCAGCGAAATTGCAGAAATGCGGTTCACTGCGGTCTCCACTATTGAAAAGCATAGAAAGAATATGATTCGAAAGTTAGGATTGAAAGGGAAAAATGATCTCCTAAGATACGCGGTAGAGAAAAAGTACGATGACCTTTCTTAGTTTTTCTTCTCCAACATTGGAACGAATGCGAAATCACCTAATTCGTGTTTTTCAAACTCTTTTGGAGATTTTCTAATCAGCAAGGTCATGATCTGTGTTTTGTCGCCCACAGGAATTAGTAGCATTCCTCCTACTTTTAATTGAGATAATAACGCTTTTGGAATATAAGGTGCTCCAGCAGTCACAATAATCTTATCGAAGGGCGCTTTTTCTGGCAAACCTTTGTAACCGTCGCCAAAGATAAATTTCTTAGGTCGGTAGCCTATTTTCGGAAGAAATAAAGAGGTTTTTTTAAACAATTCATGCTGACGTTCAATAGAATAGACTTCAGCACCTAACTCCAATAAAACAGCGGTTTGGTAACCAGACCCTGTTCCAATTTCCAAGACCTTTTCTTCAGGTTTAATTTGCAATGTTTGCGATTGAAAAGCCACGGTGTAGGGTTGAGAAATCGTTTGCTCAGCAGCAATAGGAAACGCCTTGTCCTGGTAGGCATGATCTTCAAAAGAGGAGTCTATAAATAAATGACGTGGAATTTTTCGAACAGCATTCAATACTTTTTGATCGTGAATCCCTTTCTGTTCTAATACCTTTGCAAGTTGATTTCTAAGTCCTTGGTGTTTGGCAGTATCTCTCAATTCATCAATATTTTCAGCGTCCTAAATGTAGGATAAATACCCTAAAATTCCTATAAAATTGTATCTTTGTTCTCGTTGAAAAATCAACACTTAAATTTCATATTTTATGCTAAAAGCAGGGGTCTTAGGAGCTGGACATTTAGGAAAAATCCACCTCAAATTGTTACAACAATCTGAACGTTATGAATTGGTAGGTTTTTATGATCCTTCCAAAGAAAATGCAAAAAAAGTAGCGGCAGAATTTGGCTATAAATCTTTCGATTCTGTGGAAGAATTGATTGATTCTGTGGATATGATTGATATTGTTACTCCTACACTCTCTCATTTTGAATGTGCGAAAATGGCGATCGAAAAAGGATGTCACATCTTTATTGAGAAGCCCATCACCAATACAGTGATGGAAGCGGAAGCCATCAAAACCTTGGCGAGTCAAAACCATATCCATGGCCAAGTAGGTCATGTAGAACGTTTCAATCCAGCTTTTACTGCTGTGCGAGGAATGATTGGAACCCCAATGTTTATTGAAGCTCACAGATTGGCAGAGTTTAATCCAAGAGGGACAGATGTTCCTGTAGTATTGGATTTAATGATCCATGACATAGATATCATTTTAAGTGTTGTGAATTCACCTGTTGAAAACGTTTATGCGAGTGGTGTTTCCGTGATCTCTGACACACCAGACATTGCTAATGCTAGAATCGAGTTTGAAAATGGTTGTGTTGCCAATTTAACGGCCAGTAGGATTTCCATGAAGAACATGAGAAAGTCGCGTTTCTTTCAGAAGGATGCCTACATCTCTGTTGATTTCCTTGAGAAGAAATCGGAAGTAGTACGAATGAAAGATGCTCCGGAAAACCCTGATGAGTTTGCCATGATTCTTCAGAATGCAGAAGGTGTCAAAAAACAAATCTACTTTGAGAATCCAGATATCACTCCAAACAATGCTATCTTGGACGAATTAGAATCCTTTGCAGATGCTATTGAGAATGACACCATGCCGATTGTCACATTAGATCATGGAACGGATGCATTACGTGTTGCTCAACAGATTATCGATTGTTTCGATAATTAAGCCAAATTAGAACAAATCAAAACTACATATGAAGAACATCGCAGTTATTGGTGCGGGAACCATGGGAAATGGAATTGCCCACACTTTTGCTCAATTTAACCACAAGGTTCACTTGATTGATATTTCTCAAGCTGCCCTTGATAAAGGATTAGCGACGATCAATAAAAACTTAGCTCGAATGGTAGCTAAAGAGAAGATTACGGTTGCTGATCAAGAACAAACATTGGCAAACATCACCACTTTTACTTCTATTCCTGAAGGAACTAAAAACGCTGATTTGGTGGTAGAAGCAGCCACGGAAAATCTTGATCTGAAGTTGAAAATCTTTAAGCAATTGGATGAAGTTTGTCCAGAAAACACCATCTTAGCTACGAACACTTCTTCGATTTCGATTACACAAATTGCCTCTGCTACTTCAAGACCGGAGAAAGTTATCGGAATGCATTTCATGAATCCAGTGCCTATTATGAAGCTCGTAGAGATCATTAGGGGTTACAACACTTCGGATGAAGTGATGGATTTTACGGTTGAACTTTCCAAACAGGTGAATAAAATTCCTGTGGAAGTGAATGATTATCCTGGATTTGTTGCCAATAGAATCTTGATGCCCATGATTAATGAATCCATCGAGACACTTTACAATGGCGTTGCTGGTGTGGCCGAAATTGATACGGTGATGAAGTTAGGTATGGCGCATCCAATGGGACCTTTGCAATTAGCCGACTTTATCGGATTGGATGTTTGCTTATCTATTCTAGAGGTAATGTACGATGGATTTAAAAACCCAAAATATGCACCTTGTCCATTGTTGGTAAATATGGTAAGAGCTGGTAAACTAGGAGTGAAATCTGGTGAAGGTTTCTATGACTATACCGAGTCAAGAAAAGCCGAACATGTCTCCAAACAGTTTTCATAGGGTTTTAATCATTTTATTTTTTTGTAGCTCCTTTCATGCATTTGGACAGGAGTCAGAAAATGCTTCAAAGAAGTTAAAGAAAGTTGGTTTGCTCTTTAACAGTGCAAAACAGAACAACTTTCTTTTTAGTGATCGTGATTACGATTACCAAACTAATGTGATCAAGGCTCAGCTTTTCTATTCTTTGAGAAAGGGTGAAAAATGGGATATCAATTTGATAGTGCAACCGCAGATTCAGTTTGCGAAGCATCAGTTGTTGAATCCTTTCTATGTAAGTTCTGACCTCCCAAATGTTCAGGAATTGAGAGATCGATTTACGCAAGAACGCGATATTTCTTTGTACCAATTCGAATTGGGCTTTCAGTTAAGAACCAAACTTTGGAATCAGTTCTATTTTGAATCAACTTTAGGTTTGGGAGCAGGATATATCAGTAAGGAATCAGAACGATTGGCAAAAGGATTTACCTTTATTGAAAACCTTTCTGTTGGTTTGGCTTATCAACTGAACTCTTCAGAACTATACCTTGGAACCAACGTTGGACATGTCTCTAATTTTGATACACAAAGGCCCAATGACGGCTATAATATTTTAGGATTTGAAATCGGATATCGAATCTTAATCAAATAAAAAAAGGAACTCTTTCGAGTTCCTTTTTTATGTATGTTCTAGGTGAAGTGATTAACTTTCTTCTTCGTCTTCGTCGGTTTCAGTTTTCTTCGCCTTCTTGTTCCAAATTTTGATTTCATCATCCATTGTGATTCCTTCCAAAATCTCAACATTGATTCCATCAGAAATTCCTAATTTCAAGGTTCTTTTCTCGAATTCGTTTTCTCCTGTTTTCACCTCAACATAAGGCTCATCAGTTCTCTTGTCATATTGTAACAAGGCTTCTTCAATAGAAAGTACACTATCTTTCTTCTGTAAAATGATTTCAGCATTCGCACTATAACCAGCTCTTAGGAAGTAGTTGTCATCTAATGTTACGTCTGCCTTAATAGTAAACTGTACAGCTCCATTTTGCTCTGTTCCTTTTGGAGCAATAAAGTTCAACTTCGCTGGGAACTTTTTGTCTTGTACGGCTCCTAAGGTAATGTCTAAGTCGATTCCATTTTGAATCTTACCAACTTCAGCTTCGTCTACCTTTCCTTCGAAAATCATCTTGCTCATATCTGCAATAGAAGCAATGGTTGTTCCTGCATTAAAGTTATTACTTTGAATTACTTGATCCCCTTCTTTTACAGGGATTTCTAGGATAGTTCCCGTAATTTGAGCTCTAATATCAGTGTTGGTAAATCCACCTGCTCCCGAAGAACCACTTTTGATGATTTGGTAATCATTCTCAGCATTCTTCAATTCTTGTTGCGCTTGTTGATACGTCAACTCAAAATTTTCAAAGTCTTGCGATGCAACCACACCTTTCTCAAACAATACTTTATTTCTCTTGTATTGCGTCTCAGAGTTTTTCAAACGGATTTTTGCGTTGTCTACTCTACCTTTTGCGCTGATTAAAGACTGCTCGTTTGGTACAACTCTTACAGTTGCAATCAAATCTCCTCTTTTTACTTTTGCTCCTTCCAATAGGTAGATTTTATCGATAATACCAGTAATTTGAGGCTTGATTTCAATTTGCTCAAGAGGAACTACAGTTCCCGTAGCCACTGTTTTCTTTGTAATGGTAGCTTTGAAAGCTTGTTCCGTTTCAAAGACGACCGTAGACTTTGAGTTCATTTTACCAAACCATATCAGAACTGCAATAAAGGCTACTGCTATTAATCCGAATATAATTACTTTCTTCATTTTTATATGTTTAGGTTAATTAATTGCTTATTTATGTTATTTATTCTTCTCTTAATGCTTCAATAGGTCTTATGACCAAAGCTCTTTGAGCTGGCACCAAACCAATTAAGGTTCCTAAGGTTACAAGCGCTGCCACGGCTCCTAATGCAATTGGAATGTTGACTGTTGGATTGACAAATGGGATACCGTCGTCGTTACCAGTTACAAAAGCTGAATTGATTAAAAACAGTACCAATCCTCCGAAAATAATTCCCATGATTCCTGCGATCAATGTTAAGAAAACAGCTTCCAATACAATTTGTCCTCTTACGTTACTCGGCTTTGCACCAATGGCACGTCTAATTCCAATTTCTTTGGTTCTTTCTTTTACCGTAATTAATAGGATACTTCCGATGGCAATTACTCCTGCAATCAAGGTTGCAATTCCAACAAACCAGGTTAAAAATTGCATTCCTGTAATGAATCCTGTAATTTTTGCAAACATTTCACCAAAGTTGAAAGATCCAAAGGCTCTCTCGTCTTCAGGGTGAACTCCGTATCGTCTTTTCAATACAGATTTCACATCTTCTTCTACTTTTAAAATATCTGCAGACTTATCAGCTGCAATCACCATCCAACCAATTCTGTTTCCAGTGTTATTGATTTTACGATAGGTTGAGAATGGAATGTATACTGAATCGTCTCCTTCAAAACTAGTTCCGTTGTCTTTATAGGTTCCTACAATCTGAAAGAAACTTCCATTTACTTCTAAGAAATCTCCTACAGGTCTTTCGCCTTTTTCAAACAGCTCGTCGACAACCTTTTCACCAATGATACAAACCTTTCTTTCTTCTTGGATATCACTTAAGTTTAAGAAACGTCCATCCAGAATTTTCACCTTATTTACTTTATCAAGAATCGGATAATCTCCAAACAACTTATAGGTTTTGGTATCTGTCTTTCTTTTAATTTGAGCTGGTGATCCTCCAAAAACCCCTTGTACACTTCTAGGTGCTACAAACTGCACTTCGGGAACCATCTTCTCAATGGCTTGTACATCTTCTAAGGTTAGTTGCATTCTGCGACCTCGCTGAAATCCGTTGTAAGGCATTTCAGTTCTATTGGCCCACATGAAAATACTATTCGTTGCTAAATTCCTGAACTCTCTATCGAATCCGTTCTCCATCCCGCGAGCGGCACCTAATAAGGTAATGAAAAGGAAGATTCCCCATCCGACCCCTAACATCGTGATGAACGTTCTAAGCTTGTTCTTCTTTACAGAACCGAAAATTTCTTGCCAAGTATCTTTATCGAAAATGAACTTCATAACTATTCGTCTCTAATTGCTACTACAGGTTTGATTCGAGCAGCTCTTCTTGCAGGGATAAAACCTGCCAAAGCTCCAACAAATATCAAAATGATGGTTGCCCATACAATGGTACCTGTATCTACCTGTGGATTTGTAATAAAAAAATCTTCAAGGCTATTTCCCATCCTACTCAGTGCGAATACCGCCACGAGAAGACCTAGATAACCTGCAACCGCAGTAATCATAATAGATTCCTGTAATATCAATCCTACAATAGAACCTGGGGTAGCTCCTAATGCTTTTCTAATTCCTAATTCTTTTGTGCGTTCCTTTACTACAAAGACCATAATGTTTCCAATGGAAATGGCTCCTGCAAACAAAGTTCCGATACCAATCCAAAGGACAATTCCTTGGAGCATGTTGGCGAACTGCATATTTTGTTGATAATCGTCAAAAACAGATCTGATACGAATGGCACTTCGATCGTTTCTAGCCACAGAGTGCTTTTCTTTCATAATCCTTCGGATATCACTCACCATTTTTTTCGCTCCACTAACTCCTAGAGCTTTATTAAACGACATGTTAATCTGATCGATTTCGTCTGTATTCTTATAAATCAATTGAATCGTAGATGCGGGCGCATAAATGAGTCTTTCTTCATTATCTCCTCCAGAATCACTAAAAACTCCAACTACCTTATAAACAATCCCGTTCATCTCCAGAAACTTCCCTAGGGCACTAGTATTCTTAAACAAGTCTTGTTCTACCAAGCGGCCGATTACAACTACTCGGTTTTTATTATTGATATCATTGGTATTGATGAACTTACCGTCGTCAATAATGGTTTTTTCTAAAAACTGATGGTCAGGAAATACAGCTCTTACTGTATATGAGCCTGATTCATTTTTATATCTAGCCGAAACCCCTTTGTAAATTCGTGGGCTGATGTATTCTATACGATCTCCCAATTCTTTCTGCAAAAGCTCAATATCATCGTTTCTAAATTGGATTCTACGCCCTTCTTTAAAACCTTTATATGCCTTTGAAGTATTTCCAGCCCATACAAAAATGGTGTTGGTAGCATCGTCAGAGAAAAACTTATCAAAGGTATTTTTCAATCCATTTCCCATACCAAAAAGCACAGTAAATATGAAGATACCCAAGGCCACGGTAAATGCACCTAAGACTGTTCTCAGTTTGTTTTTGTTTATGGATTGGAATATCTCACCCCAACGATCTAAATCAAACATAATTAAATGGCTTTTGCTTTTTGAGCTATCGATGCATCAGCAGTATCACTGATAATAACACCATCTTTCAGGCGTACAATTCTTTTGGTTTGAGCGGCAACTTCTTCTTCGTGTGTAATTACAAAGACTGTCATTCCTTCGTCGTTAATCTCTTTAAGAAGATCCATTACCGAATCTGTTGTAGAAGAATCTAGAGCTCCTGTTGGCTCATCTGCAAGTACTACTTTAGGTTTTGTCACCAAAGCTCTGGCAATTGCCACACGTTGCTTCTGACCTCCAGACAATTCGCTTGGTAAGTGATTTGCCCATTCTTTCAATCCTACTTTCTCTAAATATTCTAAGGCTACCTTTTGGCGTTCCTTTCTTCCAACACCTTTGTAGTATAATGGTAAGGCTACATTTTCAACTGCAGTTTTATAGGAGATTAGGTTAAAGGATTGGAATACAAATCCTAAAAACTTGTTTCTCAAAACGGCGGCTTTTTTCTCATTTAGTTTGTCTATCAACTGATCATTTAGACGATATTCACCAGAATCGTGACCATCCAATAGCCCTACGATATTTAATAATGTCGACTTTCCAGAACCTGAAGATCCCATGATAGAGACAAACTCTCCTTCCTTAATGTCTAGATCAATTCCTTTTAAAACATGGAGTGAATCTTTACCAATTGGGTATGATTTGTGAAGGTTTTTTATACTGATCATGTGTGTTGGTTAATTTTGTATAAAAGTAGATAATGACTACGTTGGGGGCTACTAATTTTATGTTAAAACAATTGTATTACCTACTTCTAGTTTTTCCATCTACTTCACATAAGACGGCTCTGAATTTAAATTGTTACACTCTAGATTAAATTTTTAAGCTTTATTTTTGCAGTAGAATATGGCAAGTAACGATTTTAACATACCAAATGGAAAGAAAGTCATTCTTTTTGACGGAGTCTGCAACCTGTGTAATGACTCTGTAATTAAAGTGATTAAGAAGGATAAAAAGAATGTTTTTCTATTCACAGCCCTTCAATCTGAGATTGGTCAAAAAATTATTGAAAGAATAGGAGTTGATACCTCAAAAATTGATTCTATCATTTTGTACGAACCTAATGGCGATTTTTACATCAAATCTTCAGCAGCGCTTCGAGTGATGAATGAGTTTTCCGGGCTTTGGAAATTGACTCAAATATTCAGAATTCTTCCTGCGGGCTTTAATAATATCTTTTACGACTTCATTGCAAGAAATCGATACAAGTGGTTTGGAAAAAAAGATAGCTGTATGATTCCAACACCAGAACTCAAAGCAAAATTTCTAGATTAATGAATTTTCCCAACGATGTTCAATGTGTCATCTTTGATATGGATGGCGTTATCATTGATTCCGAAGCATTACACAAAAAGGCTTATTATCAAACCTTTGAATCTATAGGTGTGGCTGTTTCCGAGGAACTATACAAAACATTGACAGGTTCTTCTACCATCAATGCTTTTCAGAAATTAGTGGCTCATTTTAAACTTGACTTAAATCCTGAGGATTTGGTCCAAGATAAAAGGCGTCGCTATGTTGAGTTCTTTGAAAATGATCCAAACCTCCATTTAGTTCATGGTGTTGAAGAATTGATCAAACATCTATATGCGCAAGGAAAGAAGTTGGTTTTAGCCTCTTCCTCAGCCATGGTGAATATCAATCGGGTGTTCAATCGTTTTGATTTAAATCAATATTTTGTGGCCAAGATTAGTGGTGCAGACCTCACTCAATCCAAACCACATCCCGAAATCTTTGAAAAAGCGGCTGAGCTGGGAACCACAGAAAGACAGCATTGCATTGTGATTGAAGATTCAGATAACGGTGTTCAGGCTGCAAATGATGCTAAAATTTATGTCGTAGGGTTCAGAAACCCTTTGGCTGCTGATCAGACTTTAGAGAACGCCAATATGGTCATTAATAAGTTTGGTGAGCTAAAAGCTTTGGTATAAAAGTTCTTATTTAAGATTGTTCAGAATAAAATCTACTCGTTGGTTGGTGTTGCTGTTCTCTTTGAATGATGTCGTGTAGTGCTTCGGAGCAACTGCATAGCCATTGTCCAATAAATACTGAATGTCATCACAATAATCCAAACACACTTTTCCAGTTAACAACAAACGAAGGTCTTTTCCCTCTTTGTAGTAATTGTATACTTTTTTCAGTCCTGACAGGTATAAATAGTCCTTGGTAAATCCTCCTCCTCTATGAGCTCTCACAGAAATATAGAAGGCTTCTTCCCTATTCAGATCGTAAGTATTGTGCAAAAGTCTGAAGGTCTTTGAGAAAGAATATCCTTTTGCCAGACTATCCACTGCAATCACTCTGTACGCCAATTCTTTCAAGCGTTTGATTGAGAGGTTGCCAGACATATACTCGCTAAATACTGCCAATCCTTCTTGGGTTTCCTCGTAATTAGGGAATCCATGTGAGAAAATCTTTAATGGGTGCAACAAACCATTCATCGTTGTCACCATATGAACTCCAATCTCATGATTCGTAAGAATATTCATCTCGGTATCCGAAAACGTATGATTGGAATTAATCACCAACGCTTTGATATTGTTTAAAACCATTGCAATGGCTCCCATGGTAGACGAATGCTTGATGTCGTAGGTGAAATCGTAATTCTTAGAGTACTCTCTAAAAATTCCTTCAGCTTGTTTGCAATCGTATTTAGGTAAATCCTTTTCGGTATCTTCATCATCCTGAAAATGCAAAATAAACTTTGCGTTTTCTACATCTTGTTCTGTAGGTGTTCCAAAAGAGTGTAGACTATTGTAGTAAAACTTCTTTCCCTCACCAATGGTTTCGATACACTGAATGAGTCCAGAATAAGCATAGATAATGTCTTCATACAAATCGCGAATTCTTTTGTCTTCAATATGCTCTAAAGGTTGAGAGAAAAACTCTCGATGCAAGCGAAACTTATCAAAGTCGATATCTGGATAAATAAAAACGGGATCCGTTAAGTATTTTGACGCAAAGAACTTCTCTTTTTCGGCTTCAATATTTATAGGATTGACATAGCTTAATAGCTCAATCTTTTTGACAAGATTGTCTATATAATCGTCAATTTCTAAAAGTACTTTCGTAGCCACAGAAGAGTCATTCATCATAAAACATCAAAACTTAAATGCAGGTTACAAATTTAGGCTTTATGATCGGTATAGAAAGTTTCTGCGTGACTTTTTAATTCACTTCTTAAATAAACTTCTACAGCTGCCACCACTTCTGGATACATGATTTGATCCAGTTCATCACAATAGACTTTGGCAATCTCGGTTGCCAATACCAGAGTATTTTTGAAATTCTGAGTGATAAACTTTAGGAAATACCCATTTCCTTGGAAGGTATCATTGACTTTAGCAGTTCTTGGGATTCCCTCTTGAAAAGGAGTTTTCTCTAAGATAGCTCTCCAAGATTCAATTTCTTTTGCAAACCTTTCCTCATCTACATTGGCAGTTCCTAAATTCCAAGTTGGTACCTCTCGCTCCCATCTTTTCCAATTGTAGCTGTGCATGTCATATACAATACAAACCCCGAACTTCTCTTCCAATTTTGAAATCAAGGCATGAACAACTTTATAGAAACTATAATGTTTGGACAAGCTTTTTTCCTTCATTTCCTTGGGTAGTGGTGAATGCCACAATTGTTTTCCCCAAGCATCCTCATAGATCGCACTTTCTGGAGCTCTGTTCAAGTCATATTCAAAACGCGAATCCATTCCTGCAATTACAATCGGGTGCGATTTTACCATTTCTTTGGTTTCAGGGTCTTCTTCGAACCAGCGTTCGTATTCTGTATGAATACAATTCTCCCATAGTTCTTTTCTAAATTGATGTCCGTCATGAACCGCTCCACAGGCATAATGCACGTATTCATCAATTTTAATGGTGAAAGAATAATCGCTGCATACAGCGTGAAATGTCTCTTCTTTGCTGATCTTTTCGATGATCTGATCTACAGATAACTTTAACATAATTAAACTTCTATTGGTACATCTGGTAAACTTCCCCACTCCGTCCACGAACCATCATACACCTTGAAATTCTTATATCCCGAAATCTCAGCTCCCAGCGCTAGGACACATGCTGTAATTCCTGTTCCGCAAGAAAAAATCATCAGTTTTTTATCTTCATTGGATTGTTGGAAAAGTTCTTTTAAATTTTCTTTTGATTTTATTTTATTGCCTTCTATCAAACTTGTATAAGGCAAACTATTAGAAGTGGGTATATGTCCACTTTTGACTCCTTTTCTGGGTTCTGCTGCTTCTCCTTTAAATCTAGCATTGGATCTTGCATCCAATATTTGATGTTGATGATCATTCAAAGAGTTTAAAACAAACTTAGTATTGACAAATGCCTCTCCTTTTGAATTTGCTTTGAAATCTCCTTTGGTAAAATCTGAATCAACAGCATCTACTGTATTGTATCCAAGTTGCTTCCATTCTGGAAGTCCGCCATTCAGTACCGCTATATTATCAAAGCCCATGACTTTAAACATCCACCAAACCCTTGGTGAAGAATAAATACCTAGTTGATCGTAAACTACAACACAACTATCGTTGCGAATTCCTAGCTCTTGGGCTTTCTGCTCAAAGTCCTCTGATGGTAACATGGTATTAGGAAATTCGGCATTTGTATCCGAAAACTGTTTCTTAATATCGAAAAAGCGCGTACTTGGAATGTACTCATCCTTTGATGTTTGATCTGTTTTGGCTGTTACTTTAGGAATGGTAGCATCCAATACAATCAAATCAGGGTGATTGATGTGTTTTTGTAACCAATCGCAATCGACTATGGCTCCAGGTACTTTCAGCATTATGCTTCTTCTACCATTCGTTTTAGATCTGTTTTTCTTTGGAAGGCTGCATTTCTCTCCAATACTTTGCTTTCCATGAAGTCAACTACCTTTTCTTGAATCTTGGTCTTATATACCTTGTTCATGTAGGTAATTCCTCCTGGGCTCATGACATTGACTTCCACTAACTTCCCGCCAATGACGTCAATACCAACAAAATAAAGACCGTCCTTCAATAATTTAGGTCCTATTTTCTGACATAGAAGCTTTTCTTGTTTGGTCATTTTATGCTTGGCTATAGAACCTCCAGCCGATACATTAGAGCGATGATCTTTCTCTCCAGGGATTCTTCTCATGGCTCCTATTGGAATTCCATTTAAGATTAAAATTCGCACATCTCCTTGGTCCGCGCCTTCAATATAATTTTGAAGAATCACATAATCTGAACTTCCATCTTTTTTATGAATGTAGAAATCCAGTAGAGAGTTGATATTCCCCATCGCTGATTTTTCTATCAAAATCACTCCAGAACCTCCAAATCCGTCCAAAGGTTTTAAGATCATTTTATCAGATTCCGATTCTTCAATCATTTTAATCAAGTAATCCTTGTTCTTAGAAACATGGGTCACTGGAATGATCTCATTGTTTGGATCTTCAAAAGCAGCTGTGTATAATTTGTTGTTTGCTTCGCGCATTCCTCGTACCGAGTTGATGATAAATACATCATCTTTTACAGAATCCAAGAAATTCAACATTAATGGGTCCAACGGTGGTTCAGCGCGCATAAAAATCACATCAAACCCGGCTAGAGGAAGCATTTCTTCTCTAGTGGTTGTGTTCTTGTAAAAAGACCTAATATTTGAAGAAACCTTTTCCGCTCTGTTCAAAATGGTACAGAAAGCGCTGGTTACACTATTACGAATGGTTAGGTTAGACGGTGTGCAAATAGCAACGCCATGCCCTCTTTTGGCACACTCATGAATTAGTGCAACAGAAGTGTCATTTTCTGGAGATTTGATGCTCTCCCACGGATACATTAAGAAGCAAACGTTCATAGTTGATTTATTTTTTTAATTTCCTTTTACTTGGTCATAATTATCGTCCCATTCTTTGGGTTTAGGATCTCCTAATTTTCCGACAGATTTTGCTACTAAGGTAGAAACGGTAGCATCACCTGTTACGTTAATCACCGTTCTACACATGTCCAGCGGTCTATCCACTGCAAAAATTAATGCCAATCCTATAGCTAGTTTATCTGCAGGAAAACCTACAGCTTCTAAAACAATCACCAACATTACCATTCCAGCTCCGGGTACCGCGGCAGATCCTATAGATGCCAAAAGAGCAGTTAAAATGATGGTCAACTGATCTGCAAATGTCAAATCAAAGCCTAAAGCTTGCGCAATGAAAACAGCTGCTACAGCTTGATACAAACTGGTTCCATCCATATTAATGGTAGCTCCTACAGGTAGTACAAAACTACTTACCTCTTTGTCCACCCCAACATGTTCTTCAACACGCTCCATGGTTACGGGTAAGGTTGCTGCACTTGAGCTGGTTGAAAATGCCAGCAATTGTGCAGGACTAATTTTCGACAAGAACCAAAGTGGATTCTTTTTTACAAAAACACCTACCAAAATCATGTAGAACACAACCATCAAAATAAGTCCAAAAATGACAGTTCCAGCATAACGTAATAAAGCCAATAGTAAATCAGGATCGTTCGATGTTACCACTACATTTGCCAACAATGCAAATACGGCATAGGGTGCTGTGAGCATGATCAAATCAACCATTTTTAGCACGGCTTCATTCAGAGAATCAAAGAAACCTTTTAGTGATTTAGATTTCTCTTCACCAACAAGAAGCATTGAAATTCCTAAAAATATCGCGAAGAAAATCACTTGCAACATGGCCTTATTGTTACCCAATGCTTCCACAGCATTTTCTGGTACCATATCTACGACAAATTGAAGTGGCCCACTATCCTTCTGTCGAGAAGCTTCTGCAATCTTAGACTGCACTCCTCCACTACTTGCATAGGTTTCTGTCAATTTGGTAATCGTTTCTTCAGAAATCCCATTCCCTGGTTTTGCTATATTCACCAAGGCCAAACCAATGGTAATAGCTATCACAGTTGTTACAATGTAAATACCAATGGTTCTCAGCCCTATGTTTTTGAATTTGGAAATGTCCTTTAAATCGGAAATTCCTTTGATCAAAGAAGCAATAATTAGCGGAACTGCAATGAGTTTAAGAAGCTTGACAAAAATAGTTCCTAATGGACTGATCCAATCCCCAACAAAATCTGCTCCCCAACTTACATAGGTCATAACTAATCCGAATATGATACCCGCGACCATTCCTATTAAAATCTTCCAATGCAGTGCTAATTTCTTCATATAAAAGTTGACTTGTTTTTAATGTTTGAAAGGTAAAAAATTTATAAGAATAAAAATACCATTTGCCTTTTTTTTGAATTCATACGCAACTAATTACTATTTAAGAGGTCTATTGAATGGAACCATTCAATAGAATCCTTTTAAATATATGAACGTTCTTATCATTATTTTACTAACTTAGTGATAATGTTCTCGATAGATCCCCTCAAAAACAAAGTCTATGAACACGAAAAAAATGGGCACGAGACGTATCTTAACGATACTTTCTCTTTTTATGATTTGGCAGTTGAATTCGCAAAGCTTGAGTTACTCAGGACCGAATTCTTTCAATATTAGTACGCAGACACCACCAACACATTTAAATGCGTCATTTGTTCCAACTTTAGATCGCAACCCTTCTGGGATGACCTTCGGTGACAGTGGGAATAAGATGTATTTTGTGGGTGCTCAAGGTGATTTTGTTGTGCAATACGCATTAAGCACAGCTTACGATTATTCCTCTAGAGGTGCTGTAGAAGATGCTTTTCGAGTAAATGCTCAAGAGACTTCTCCGCAAGATGTTGAGTTTAACGATGATGGCACCCGAATGTATATTTTAGGAAATACGGGAGATGATGTTACGGAATATGCTCTGTCTTCTGCATGGAACGTTTCCAGTGCAACATTTACAGACACCTTTGATGCCAGAACGGCTATTGAAAACTTACTCGGTGCTACCAATGGAGATTTATTGACAGGAATGACTTTTAACGATGACGGTTCCAAACTCTATATTGCGGACAGGAGAAGCGATGACATATTTGAATTTGATTTATCAACCAATTATGACGTCTCAACGGCGGGTGCTGTGGTAAATAATATCCCGATTACAGGTGAAAACAATGTGCGTGACATCTCTTTTAACGATGACGGCAGTGAAATATATGCCATTGGAAATTCAGGAGATGATGTAAACGTATTCCCGCTAAGTACAAACTATGATCTTTCTTCTGTAGGATCTTCTACC
>CAZTFN010000017.1:0-26083 GCA_964612905.1 uncultured Flavobacterium sp.
TTTAGAGGGTCAATCTAACCATAAAAAATCCGTTTATGAAGCTTGTCATCCGACTTTCTATCCTATGCCTTTTCATCTCCTTAAGTGCTTGCAACAAGCAGAGTAAAGAGACTCCCAAAGAAAAATTTGAGTTTGCAACTCCTGAAGAAGTGGGTATGATTGCAGACAGTTTGGCTACTATTGAAAGCATGGTCGCAAGGTTTGTAAAGGAAGGGAAATACCCTGGTGCAGTTACCTTGATTGCAAAGGACGGAAAGATCATTTATGAATCGGAAGTTGGATGGTCCGATTCCCTGAAAACTGAACCGTATAGAAAAGATCATCTATTTCGAATGGCTTCTATGACCAAACCCTTGGTTTCGGTCGCAGCCATGCAATTGATTGAACAAGGAAAACTGAAGTTGGATGATCCTGTTGGGAAATACATCAACTCATTCAACGAGACTGAAATCTTAACCAATTTCAGTCCAGCAGACAGTACTTATACTTCAAAACCTTCCAAATCAATTCCCACGATTCGTCAACTATTAACACATACGGCGGGTGTTCCTTACGGATTCATGAATCCTCCAGTTTATGGCGCCTATTTAGCTAAAAATGATGTTCCTGATTTGGCCACCTATTTACCAATGACTATCGAAGAGGTTACGAATAAGCTAGGTGATTTACCACTGACTCATGAGCCTGGAGAAAAATGGATGTATGGTTTGAACACCGATGTTTTAGGTCGAGTTGTAGAAGTTGCCTCCGGTGAAAAACTAGATGATTACATTCAAAAAAACATAACTGATCCATTACAAATAGACCGTTTAAAATTTTTTTTTAACACTTCAGAGAAAACCAACCTTACCAAAGTTTACGTACCTATAAAAGATGGATCTAACAAACAGGTAAGTAAAATGGGCAATATGTACATTGCGGATTATCCTACTGATGGAGCAAAAACCTATTTATCTGGTGGAAGTGGAATGACTGGAACCGCTAGAGACTACTTCTTGTTTTGCCAAGCTATGTTAAATGATGGTGAACTCAACGGAACAAGAATTCTACAAGAAAAAACAGCCAAATCCATGCATCAAAATCAAATTGATACCCTCAGTTATCCTTGGGGAGACTTTAAGTTTGGTTTTGGTTTTGATGTAGCGAAAAACCATCCATTTAGAACAGACGGTTCTTACAGTTGGAGTGGAGCCTTTAGCACTATGTTCTGGATTGATCCTACACATGACTTAATTGTCATTCAGTTGAGACAAGTATTGTCCTCTCCATTCAATCAGGAGATCAATGGGCAACTCGAAAAAATAGTATATAGTTCATTAAAAAAATAAAATCCCTTACACATGATTTCGAAGCGTAAATTTTTCAGACCTCTTCTTCTATTGGCAGCAATTGCTGTTTTCAGCAGTCATGATCTGTACTTAAAGATGGAGATTTATTTCTTACAACCCAATCAGGAAGCAACATTGATGTTGTACAATGGAACTTTTGATCAAAGTGAAAATACAATCACCAGAGATCGAATGCTAGACGCATCTTTTGTTGCGCAAGGAGAACGAGTTCCGATCCAACCAGAACTTTGGAAAGACCAAGACAGTACCATTACCTATTTGACCTTTAATACTGGGGAAGCAGGAACCTATGTTGCTGGTGTTTCTACCAAAGCAAGAAATATAGAATTGGCAGCTGACAGATTCAATGATTATTTGAAGCACGATGGTATTATGGACATGCTGGAACAGCGTAAAAAAAATAATACCATGGATCAAGATGCGGTGGAGAGCTATCAAAAACATGTGAAGGCCATTTATCAAATTGGGGATGTAAAAACAGATGATTGGAAAACAGTTTTAGGATATCCTATTGAATTTGTCCCTCTATCCAATCCTTATGATAAATACTCTGGTGAAAGCCTAGACATTCAATTATTGTTGGATGGAAAGCCGCTTGCCAATCAATTGGTCTATGCAGAACATAAGGACACGAATTACTCACTTACGGGTGATGAGCATGACCACGATCATGATCATGACCATGACCATGGCGAAGACGATCACAACCATGATGACCATAACCATGACGGACACGATCACGATGATCACAACCACGACCACGATGGAGACCATGATCACGATGATCATTCGCATGCAGGAGGAAAGGAATTACGCACCAACGAACAAGGAATTGTGACGATCAAGCTACCACATGATGCCATTTATTACATAAGAACTATTCACATGGTAAATGTGACTGATAACGATGCATTGACACACGAATCAAAGTGGGCAACTCTAACTTTTGAAGTAACACACAAACATGGTAATGACACACACGATCATGATCACCATGATCATGATGACGAAGGGGGAATTCCTACTTGGGTCTTCGTCTTAGGAAGTATTTTGGTTGTTGGAATCTTATTCTTAGTTTTTAGAAAAAAGGACTAATGCAAAATAGCAACTTTAGAAAGTTATTCGCTTTACTGCTAATTTTCATTCCGTTGATAGGATTCGCACATGATGTGACGAGTGCCGATCAAATGCTGTTGATGAATGGTGGTCTATGGGCCTACATTCAAGTAGGGGCAACTCATATGCTTACGGGTTATGACCATTTGTTATTTCTTGCAGGTGTCATTTTTTACTTGAACAATTTTAAGGACATCTTAAAGTTCATTACTGTTTTTACCATTGGACATTGTATTACACTTACTGGTGCTACTTACGCAGGAGTTACTGCTAATGAATACCTAGTAGATGCTGTAATTGCTTTGAGTGTTTTGTACAAAGGTTTTGAGAACTTAGGTGGTTTTAAAAAACTGAAGGTAACATCACCCAACTTGTTGTTAATGGTTGGAGTTTTTGGGTTAATCCATGGTTTTGGGCTATCAACGAGATTGCAGTCTTTTGATATCGGTCAAGATCAATTTCTCGCGAAAATTCTATGCTTTAATCTAGGGGTAGAAATTGGCCAAGTTTTGGCACTGATTCCAATTGTCTTCGTGATTACATTTGCTAGGAAACAAAAGCAATTTCCTGCCTTTTATAAAGCTGTCAATTGGTATTTGGTATTGGCTGGAATCGGATTGTTTGCATACCAGGTATATGGCTATTTTCAAGGGCATTAAAAACACAAAGATTCATAATGCCCTCTAAAAACTATTGACTTAGCTTTTGATTTTTCCGTTACTGATAATCACTGTTTCATGTTTTTGATCTGAAATAAAGTTGAGCTCTATATGGTCAAATTTTACGTAGTCTTTCACTTCTTTGTTCAGTAAATAGTTGATTTTTTTTGCCTCCAATTCTACAGATTCGTATTGACAATTTTTCAATACATACTCCACACTTTCGGTTGAAAAGTTTCCTGATTTGTCAAATTGAATACCTTGAGAATACATGTCTAAAGTCACCTCTTTACAATCGCAATTCTCCTCTATGACCGTCTCAATCTGATTGATTGCTACTTGATCCTTTTTGTAATTATCTCGATAAGCGTCGATCATTGATACAATGAAGACAGCAATAAAGACGGACAATCCAATTGTTAGTTTTCCTTTTTTCGTTTCGATGTATTTCATTTCTAAATAATTTTTATGATTTCTGAGATCAAATTACTCTCGAAAAAAAGCCAAAATCAAAGGAAGCTTTCCTATTTTAAAGAAATAAAGGATCAAAAAATATTAATTAAATTATTGATTATTAATTAGTTATTAAATTATCTGAAAAATAGAAAGAGTCTAAAATGTATCAACCCGAAATTTATAAATCTAGGGTAATAAAAGTGTGCTTCTTAGGAAGTTTTGTCTAATTTCTTGATGTAAACAGATGGATTTGAACCTGTTTGTTTTTTAAAGTACTTCGCAAAGGAATCCGCACTTTTATATCCTATCTCCTTGGCAATGGATTGGATGGAGAACTGACGAAATTGACGATCATTTTTCAATCTTGCAACGGCATAATTGATTCTTAAATCGTTGATGTAGGCATTGAAATTTTTATGATAATGCGAATTGATTACTTTGGATAAATACGAAGTATTGGTTTTGATTTTTTTAGCAACATTATAAGCATTACACTCTTGTTGTAAAAAGTATTCTTTTGCCTCGAGTCTTTGAAGTCCTGTGAGAATTTGAGTTCTAATCTCAGGACCGATATCATTGCTACTTTCCACTTCAGAAGTTGAGGTAATTTGTTTTGATGCATCTGGTTCCTCCGAATCATTTTCTGAAGGACCTAGTTCGTTTTGCTTCTTTCTGTTCGATCTAAATATAATAATACTCAGAATCAAGACAAATAAGCATGCTACTAGGATTCCGTATTTCAGTGTGTTTTTCTCTGAATTGATCGACTCTAATTCTGCTTGAAATTCTTTGAGTTCTTCTTCTTTGAATACTGAAACAGCTTTGTCTTGAATCTTTTTAAACTCTTCTGTAGTATGGATATATTTCTCAAAGTAGACATTGGATTGTTCTAAGTTTCCAGCGTACTTATACGCTTTCGCCAACAACTTATAATGGTCCTCCATAAAACCTTCTTCCTCAGGTTTTACTTGATATTTATCCAATCCATCTTTTAAAACACGAATCGCTTCTTCATACTTCTTTTGTCCAATATATGCCTGTCCATAGGCCGCCGTAAACAATAGCATTTCTCCTTTGGTCATGGGCTGACACATCGTTTTAGAAACATCTAAATTGGCAATAGCCTTATCAAAATCGTTGTATAAGATATTGGAAAAAGCCAAGGTTCTGTAGAGGGCTTTATTGAGGCAAGTATCTTTCACCTTCTGATTCAATGCTATGGATTTCTCAGCATAGAATTTTGCTGAATCTCTCTTTCGAATCTTTAGATACGTGTTGGAAATGAAATAAAAAGACGCCACTTTTGATCTTAACCTGGCATTTTCAAGCACACTGTCTTTCTCTTCTTTGTTTGCCTCATTGATTCTAAGTGCCTCTTTTTGGTCCTTGATAGCACCTTCATGATCTCCAATGAATGATTTGATAGACCCAAGTTGCGTGAGAGCAGCCACCTTCAGTCTAAGGTCCTCTAATTCTTCAGAAATTTCAACAGCTTTGTTGTACGATTCAATGGATTCTCTTAATACTCCTTGGAAGAAATAAGAATTTCCAAAGCCATAGTGGGCAAACATCAATTCTTTTTGCCAATTGAATTCTTTTGCCAACGATAGTAAACGCTCTTTTTCATAGACAAAACCATCAAAATTTCGCTGATAAATCCGAATATTGATCAGACGATTTAAAGCTTTGAATTCTTCCTTCTGATTGTTCTCCTTTTTGGCTTTTGCAACGTAAAATTGAGCAACCTTTTCGCCTTGAGTTAAGTCCTTTGTGAATAGTTGATTCGTCAATGCATTCAGTTCATCAAAACTTTTGCTTGCCAAGGAGTCCTTAACCTGTGCAATGCTATAAGCACTAATGATACTGGATAAAACGAAAAATAAGACGCGTATGTTCAAAGTGAGAAATCTTTACTTTTCGGTCTATCTCCCAGGAAAATCAGCTTTTCTTTTTTCTAAGAAAGCTGTGGTTCCTTCTTTGAAATCTTCGGTTCCAAAACAGTTTCCGAATTCTTCTACTTCAACCGTAAATCCATTCACTCCATCTGTATAATTGGCATTCACCGCTCTAATCGCTGCACTTATGGCTACGGATGAGTTTCGCATGATTTTACCTGCTAACTTTTGTGCTAGTGGCAATAATTCCTCTTGAGTTGTTACGTGATTCACCAACCCGCAAGACAGGGCTTCATCGGCTGGAATCATTCCTGCAGTCATGATCAATTCCATGGCTTTTCCTTTCCCCACCAATTGAGGCAATCGTTGGGTTCCTCCATATCCAGGAATCACTCCCAATGAAACTTCAGGAAGTCCCATTCTGGCATTGTCAGAGGCAACTCTAAAATGACAAGACATTGCCAATTCCAACCCTCCTCCTAAAGCGAATCCATTCACCGCTGCAATCACCGGTTTTGAGAAATTCTCTATATAATCAAACAACATTTCTTGACCTTTGGCAGCCAATCTTCCACCATCTTCTATCGAGAAATGAGCAAATTCAGAAATATCCGCTCCAGCGACAAAGGCCTTTTCTCCACTACCAGTCATCACGATTACTTTCACATCAGTATCTTCTTCCAGATGCTTCAAAGCATTGTGTAATTCTTCAATAGTTGCTTTGTTCAATGCATTTAGTTTCTTTGGTCTGTTAATGGTAATAGTGGCCAATCCATTTTCTTGGTCGACTAAGATGTTTTCAAAATTCATATTGGTTTGTTTATGTTTTGGGCAAAGTTACTTTAAATGTGGTTCCAACACCTTCTGCCGAAGCAAAACTTATGGTTCCTTGATAGGCTTCAATGATATTCTTAATCATGGGAAGCCCTAATCCCATTCCGCTTGATTTAGTGGTGAATTTTGGTTCGAAGATGAGGTGTTTTACATCTTCCTCAATTCCTTTTCCGTTGTCTTCAACTTCAATAATGATGGTGCCATTTTCCTCTGAAACTCGAACTTCAATCTTTGGGGCCTCTTCTTGATCTACTGCTTGCGTTGCATTCTTGATCAAGTTTGTCACAATCCGAATCAATTGTGTTTTATCCAGATTTCCATAAAGCTCGTTCACTTCAGGCTTGTATTCAATATAGCTCTCATTAAAAATATCTAGTGCCATTTTTACCACGGCAATCACTTCAATCTTTTCTTTCTTCTGTTTGGGCATTTTGGCAAAATCAGAAAAAGCAGAAGCAATCGAACTCATCACGTCAATTTGCTGAATGAGTGTGTTGCTATATTCTTTTACTTTCTCATTGATCTTAGGGTCACTTGGGTCGAATCGTCGTTCAAAACTCTGAACCGACAATCTCATAGGCGTGAGTGGATTCTTGATCTCATGAGCTACTTGTTTTCCATTTCTCGCCATGCTTGTTCACGTTCGCTTTGTGCAAGTTTAACAGCACTTTCTTCTAGCTGATCGATCATGTTGTTGTAGGCATCTACCAGAATATTCAATTCTGCACCAGCATCTTCTAAAATGATCTTTTCGTTTCGTTTGTAAAAACGTGTTTGATGCATTTTGTGGGTAATTGCCTTGATAGACCGGGTAATATAACTTGACAGGAAGTAAGCCAATACGATGGCGATCAAAAACATGAAAAAGTAAACGATAAACAATCGAGTTAAAAATTCGCGAAGTTCTCGGTCTTGCTCTGTATTGTCTTGTCTAAATTCCAATTTCAGAATTCCCATGGGCAATTCCTGCAGGTCGTTCAGATAGGAATATGAAGTCTCATAACTATAGTTTTTGGATTCTAAAAGTTCAAAGACTCGATGCTCACCTCCATTCACCACTTGATCTACAATATTTTTTGGCAGATTGTCTGGTAAAGAATCTTTGAAGGAATATGGAATGGAAGTGATGACATAATTTCCTTCCAGATCATACATGGTAATTTCGAACTTATGAATGACAGAAACTTCAAAAATTAAGCTTCGGAAAATGCTTTCTAAATTTTCCGTCTTTACAGGAAAGGAGGTTTTGTCGAGATCCGTTTGGATTCGTTTCATTACGTTTTTTTCCTTCCGGGCGAATCGATCAATATTGTATTCTTTGTTTTGCTCATCATACTGATAGATGGTAACCGTAATGATCAGTATGGATGCCAAAAAGATCAGTAAGATCATTGATAAGAAGATCCGAATTCGTAATGATATGTTCTTAAAATTGATCAATTTCCAAGTACAATTCTTTTGGTTTTCATTTGTAAGGTATCTATAAATTCACCGTCATTATCCCAGTCGTAAATGCTTCTACCATTAAAACCTTCTGCTGTTTTTTCAATGAAATATCTAACCTCCATATCTCTCCCTTGATACACAAAACTAATGTACAAAGAGTCTCCTTTTACATCCCATTCTCCTACGGAAGTCTGACCTGTATCTTGTCCAAGGCTATTCACAAACCAGGCGCTAAAAGTACCGTCTGCATTGTATACAGATTGGGCTCTTCGAGCAGAATTTTGATCGTATGTTTCTTCTATCACACGAAGCGAGTCTGAATTATAAAATGTGGGCATTTCTATTTTAAGATAGGTAGTTTCCCAAGAATCTATCATATATTCTTTCAAAGTTTTCTCTTTCTGCTCTTTCTGAGTCGTTTCCTTCGGTGCGGTTTCTTTTTGGTTTTTTTCTTTTTTACAACCAACAAAGAGCATTCCAAATACGAGGATAATGATGAAGTTTCTCATGATAAAATTTAAAATGACAAGATACTCAAAATCCGATCAAATTGCTTTGACTGATGAGGTGAATTTGAGAGTGAAGTGAAGATGTTTATAGACCTTGTAGGTTTTGGAAACCTACAAGGTCTGTGTATTTGTTACCCAACAATATTGATAATCCTTCCTGGAACGATGATGACCTTCTTTGGAGTTCTTCCTTGAAGTTGGGTTTGTGTCTTCTCGTGTGCCATCACTGTTTTTTCAATCTCTTCTTTGCTCATGTCCAATGGTAATTCCAACATGAATCTAGTTTTCCCATTGAAAGAAACAGGATAATTCTTTGAGCTTTCCACCAAATGCTTCTCTTCAAAGATTGGGAACGGAGCCGTAGAAATGGACTCTGTATTTCCAAGTTTTGACCACAATTCTTCTGCAATGTGAGGAGCGTATGGAGAAATCAACACCAACAATGGCTCAAGAATTGCTTTTTTATTACACTTTTGAGCAGTCAACTCATTCACAGCAATCATAAAGGTAGAAACCGATGTGTTAAACGAGAAGTTCTCAATATCTTCCTCTACTTTTTTGATGGTCTTATGAAGTGTTTTTAGTTCATCTTTGGTAGGTTCTGCTTCAACTACTTTAAGTGATCCATCAATAAATGGAGTATATAGTTTCCATAATTTCTTTAAGAACGAATACACTCCAGAAATTCCTGAAGTTTTCCATGGCTTCGATTGCTCTAGTGGCCCTAAGAACATTTCAAACAAACGCAATGAGTCTGCTCCATATTCTTCGCAAATGTCGTCTGGGTTTACAACGTTGAACCAACGTTTGGACATTTTTTCAACTTCTCTTCCTACAATGTATTTATCATTTTCAAGAACGAATTCTGCATTATTAAATTGAGGTTGCCAATTCTTTAGCCCCTCTAAATCTAGTTCATCAGAACTATTGATTAGTTTTACATCTACTCTCAATTCTTCTGTTTCATATTGATCCTTCAATCCTTTAGAAACATATTGGTTGGTTCCAGAAACACGATACACAATTGCACTCGTCCCCAAAATCATTCCTTGATTGATCAGTTTTTTGGCAAACTCATCTACTGGAACATACCCTCTATCAAACATGAACTTTTGCCAGAAACGGGAATACAACAAGTGACCTGTTGCATGTTCTGATCCTCCAATGTATAAATCTACTTGTTGCCAGTAATCAATGGCTTCCTTGGAGAAGATTTCCTCGGTATTTCTTGGATCCATGTATCGATTGAAATACTGAGAACTTCCTGCCCAACCTGGCATGGTATTCAATTCTAATGGGAAAATGGTTTTGTTGTCGATCTTGGAATTTTCAACCACCGAATTCGTTTCGGTATTCCATGCCCAAACATCTGCATTTCCTAGAGGTGGTCTTCCATCTTCAGTTGGTAAGTATTTTTCTACCTCGGGCAATACAATCGGTAAATGCTCATCTGCAATCATTTGAGGCATTCCATCTACATAATACACTGGGAATGGCTCTCCCCAATAACGTTGTCTGCTGAATACAGCGTCACGCAATCTATAGTTGATTTTTCCGTACCCTAAACCTCTCTTTTCTAATTCATAAATAGACAGTTTGAGCGCTTTTTTGTATTTCAATCCGCTTAGGAAATCAGAATTTGCAATCACAGTTCCTTCTTTATCGGCATGCGCTGCTTCTGAGATATCCACATTTTCAAAGATGTTCGGAATGTCAATTCCAAAATGCTTGGCAAAATCGTAATCACGTTGGTCTCCACATGGAACTGCCATGACAGCACCTGTTCCGTAGCTTGCCAATACGTAATCTCCAATCCAAATCTGAACTTTCTCACCAGAGAATGGATGAATCGCGTAGGCTCCAGTAAAGGCTCCAGAAATGGTCTTAACATCTGCCATACGATCACGTTCAGAACGTTTTGCCGTGGCTTCAATATAAGCTTCTACTTCAGCTTTTTGAGCTTCAGTTGTAATTTTTGCCACCAATTCGTGCTCGGGTGCTAAGGTCATAAAACTCACCCCAAAAATGGTGTCAGGTCTCGTGGTGAAGACATCAATATTTGCATCGTATCCATCCACCTTGAAAGACACCATGGCTCCCTGAGAACGACCGATCCAATTGGTTTGAGAATCTTTCAATGGTTGTGGCCAATCGATAGTATTCAGTCCATCTAACAGGCGTTGTGCATAAGCTGAAATTCGCATGGACCATTGGGTCATTTTCTTACGAATCACAGGATGACCTCCACGTTCAGAAACTCCATTCACAATCTCATCATTTGCCAACACGGTTCCTAAAGCAGGACACCAGTTTACTTCGGTGTCTGAAAGGAATGTCAATCTATATTGTAATAGGATTTCCTGTTTTTTCTTATCGGAATAATTGTTCCAATCTTCCGCAGTAAAGCTTTCTACATCATCGTCGCAAGCTGCATTTACTTCTTCGCTTCCAGAAGCTTCGAAGTATGAAATTAAAGTAGATATATCTTCTGCTTTGTCTGAATCTTTGTTATACCAAGAGTTGAACAATTGAATGAACACCCATTGGGTCCATTTGTAATATTCTGGATTGGAAGTACGAACTTCTCTCGACCAATCAAATGAAAACCCAATCTGATCCAACTGACGGCGATACGTCTTGATGTTCTCTTCAGTCGTCTTTGCCGGATGTTGACCTGTTTGAATGGCGTATTGCTCCGCTGGAAGTCCGAAAGAATCATATCCTTGTGGGTGCAATACATTGAATCCTTTGTGGCGTTTGTATCTTGCATAAATATCCGATGCAATATATCCTAAAGGATGCCCTACATGCAATCCTGCTCCTGAAGGATAAGGAAACATGTCTAGTACATAATACTTAGGTTTGTCAAAATCGTCACTAGCCTTAAAAGTTTGGTTCTCTGCCCAATACTTTTGCCATTTCTTTTCTATTTCTTGATGTTTGTATTGCATCACTTTGATTCTTAAAGTCCGCAAAGTTACAGTTTCTCATGTAATTTTTACTCAGGGTTTCACTTAAAGTGAAGCTCTGAGTAAAAATTACTTTTCTTTGCAGAAATAAATCAACTTTCGTGAATTCTAAAATATTCAGAGCTCATTTGGCTCTTCTAGGAGCCAATTTTATCTACGGAGTCAATCACCTAATCGCAAAAGGAATTATGCCTCATAAGATTGGTGCATCCGCTTTTGTTTTTTTACGAATTATTGGGGCTGGGATTTTATTCTGGATCCTGAAAGCTTTCATTAAAGAATCGGTTGTAAAAAAAGATTTGGGGAGATTGTTGATTTGTGGGTTGTTGGGAGTTGCGGCCAACCAACTATTATTCTTTCACGGATTGAATCTTACATCGCCAATTGATGCTTCTATTATCATCACTGCCATTCCTATTTTGGTCTTGATATTCAGTTTTTTCATTCTGAAAGAGCCCTTTACCTCAAATAAAATTGCAGGTGTGACCATTGGAGCCATCGGAGCAATTTTACTAATCTCAACAGGGAATACAGAAGGAGGAACGAGTTCTTTACTAGGGAATTTATTTGTCTTTCTTAATGCCTGTTCATATGGATTGTATTTGGTCTTGGTAAAACCATTGATGAAGAAGTACAATACGATCACCGTAATCAGCTGGGTTTTCTTATTCGGCTTCATTTTTATGTTCCCATTCGGGATTGAAGATGCAATGAATACCGATTACGGCGCATTTACTTTACATACTTATTTGACCATTGCTTTTGTGATCTTTGGAACCACGTTCTTGGCCTATTTATTCAATGTATATGCGTTGAATAATGTGTCTCCTTCGGTAAATGGAAGTTATGTATATCTGCAACCTGCGATTACTTTTATCATGGTTAGTATCTACGCCTATTGGTTAGGTCATGAGGAATACAAAGGAGATTTCAGTTGGATTAAAATTGCAAGTTGTTTGTTGGTTTTCTTGGGTGTCTTCTTGGTAAGTAGGCAGCAAAAAAAGGGCTCACCTAAGTGAACCCTTATTTTTTAAGTTGATAGCGAATCTATTACTTCACAGAAACACTTACAACAGTATCTCCCCATCCCATGTGCAATGTTCCGTCTTCTCCAAAAGACATAGAAAATGCTTCGATAGGTTTTTCTGATTTTGATACAGCTCCTTTTACTCTGGCAACATCTTCACTTTCTTTGTAGAAGTATGCTCCCCAAACATTCAATTGTTTACTTAAAATTACGGTCCATTCTTTCTCTCCAGGAATGGTCACTAAAGAATAGGTACCCGCTTTCACTGCAGTTCCACCAAAAGTCACGTCTTTGTAGAAAGTGATCTCAGGAACTTCATTAGCACCTGTTCTCCATACTTTTCCAGCTGGAGCTAACTTGGCCATTTTTCTTCCTTTTAATTGAGGTCTGCTATAGGTAATTTTAGCTACTTTGTCCGATACTCTATAACTAGATGGATACGCAGCTTGATCCATTGGACTCTTGTCTAAGTCTTTAAATTCTTGTGCGTTTGTTTGATTGGTGAAGACAACAGCAATAACCAATGCTGCTATCAAGGAAATAGATTTTTTCATGATGAGTTACTTTAGTTTGATTTTGAATCTTAGTCTATAAAAATACCACTCCTTACACGAAGTAGCGAATAATGACGAATTAATTTAGCCTTTAGCAAGATTAGCATTTACAGTCTGGGCCGCAACCTGAATCCGATTTCGGTTTGAAAAAGAATTTTCTAGCTAGAAAAATAACAGCTGCAATCACGACAATATAAATGATAATCTCCTGCATCAGCTAAAAATTTGAAATACTGAAAATGCAGATACATACGCCAAAAGCCCCATTCCGAATAGCTGTATTAATGGCCATTTCCAACTTTTGGTTTCTCGTTTCACAATGGCTAGAGTTGCTATACATTGCATGGCAAAAGCATAAAACACCAACAAAGACATTCCCACAGCGAAATTGAATCTCGGTTTTCCAGTATCGGGGTTTATTTCAGCAGCCATCCGCTCTTTGATCGTAGACGTATCATCGTCATCACTTTCAACGGAATAGATCGTCGCAAGAGTTCCGACAAAAACTTCTCGAGCAGCAAAAGAGGTAATTACAGCAATTCCAATCTTCCAATCGTATCCTAATGGCTCTATAGCAGGTTCTATGGTTTTACCCATAATTCCAATGTATGAGTTCTCTAATTGAGCAGAAGCAATCATTTGATCCAATTCGTCTTGTGGAATCTGTCGATCTCCTAATTGTTCAATGACATTTTGTTCTGCATTTTTAAAAGATTCTGGTCCGTTAGATGCCAAAAACCATAAAACAATGGAGAGCGCTAAGATGATCTTTCCTGCATCAAACGTGAATGCCTTGGTCTTTTCAACCACGTCTAAAAATACATTCTTTGCAGATGGCAATTTATAATCGGGCATTTCGGCTACAAAGAAAGAACGACTTTTAATCTTCAGTGTTTTATTCAAGATCGTGGCGGCAATAATAGCTGCGAAAAATCCAAGTAGATATAGGCTCAATAGTGTAAGACCTTGAAGACTGAAAAATCCAAATACCTCGTTATCTGGTATGATCAAAGCGATGATGATTGCATATACAGGTAATCTAGCAGAACAGGTCATGAAAGGTGTCACCAAAATAGTGACCAAACGTTCTTTCCAGCTAGAAATGTTTCGAGTAGCCATCACAGCAGGAATCGCACATGCAGTTCCTGAAATCAATGGAATAACACTTTTTCCACTCATTCCAAACCTTCGCATAATCTTATCCATTAAGAAAACAACACGACTCATATAACCCGTTTCTTCCAGAATGGCAATGAACATAAAGAGAATGGCAATCTGAGGAATGAAAATAATGACGCCACCAATTCCTGGAATGATTCCATCGGTAATCAAATCATTAATCACTCCTTCCGGAAGTTGTCCTTTGATCCATGAACTTACATTTGCAAAAGTAGCATCAATGAAGTCCATGGGAACACTCGCCCATTCAAATATGGATTGGAAAATCAATAACAAAAGTCCCAAGAAAATCACATATCCGAAGATTTTGTGCGTGAATACTTTGTCCAAACGAGCTCTTAAGTCGGTGGCTTTTGCACGATCTACTTCATAGGTTTTTTTTAGTATGTCATTGATCTTCTTATATCGATAGATCGTTTCTTTATGCTGAAATTGTTTTAGGTTCTTTGAGGCTTCTCTGAACGCAATAAGTGATTCTTTCTCTTCTTCAGAAATAGCATCAGGGAAGCTGTCTTGTGTCAGCATCAACCACAATTCATATAAAGAATAATTTGGGTTTAATTCTTGAAGTTGCTTAAAATATCCAGCATCAATCTTTTGAGTCATATCCTGCAAAGAAGAAGCTTCTCCTTGCTCATGACAACGAACAATAGCATCTTTTACGGATTGGATGTTGCTATCTTTTCTAGCACTTGCCAATACAACTTCGTTGCCTACTTCTTTTTCCAATGCCTTAAGATCAATGGTAATTCCTTTTCGCTTCAGTTGATCTTCCATATTGATGACCAAAACTGTAGGAATTTCTAAATCTTTTACTTGAGAAAATAAAAGTAGATTCCTTTTCAGATTTTCAACATCGGCTACCACTACCAAAACATCCAAATTCTTTTGATGCCTTACGTTCAACAAGGATTTTAAGACAATGCTCTCATCTGCTGATGTAGGATTGATGCTATAAGTTCCAGGTAAATCAGTGATCACGGCTTTGTATCCGTCTGAAAGTTTGGTGTTTCCTTCTTTTTTATCAACAGTGATCCCTGGGTAATTTCCCACTTTTTGATTCAATCCTGTTAATTGATTGAACAAAGAAGTTTTTCCAGTATTCGGATTTCCAATTAAAGCAACATTGATCGATTTCTTTGTACTCATTCTGCTGCTTTGATAATTTGGATTTTAGATGCTGTTTCTTTTCGGATCGCCAGATGACTTCCATTCACACAGATGTACAAAGGGTCCTTTAATGGAGCAATTTGAATTAATTCTACTTCAGCCCCAGGCAAACAGCCCATTTCTAATAATTTTAGTGGAATTTCTCCCAGAGATTCTTCTGAGATGTATGCGGATTCTCCAATATGTAGGGATGCGATTGTAGTCACGTAAATAAATTCCGATTGTCTAGGAATTGAATTGATGCACAAAGATACTAAATTAGAATCGTTCTAAAGAAGTGCTTATTCGTATTCTTTTTTGAGTGTTTCAATATCCTCTTTTAGTTTTTCCATATCCACCAACAGGGTTCCATCATAAAACCCGCGAATTCTTCGCTCTTTGTCTATCAATACAAATTGTTCGGTATGGATAAAATCATTGTCTCCGCCATCACCTTCATCTAAAACGGCAAAGTAATTCTTACGAGCCAAATCATAAATATGTGTTTTGGGGCCTGTAGTTACGTTCCACTTTCCATCAATGACGCCTTTGTTCAAAGCGTATTCCTTTAAGACCGAAACACTGTCAATTACAGGAGTCACCGAATGCGATAAAAACATGATGTCTGGATCGTCCTTATAATAGGCTTGAAGCTCGGCCATATTGTACGCCATCTTAATGCAAATGGTCTGGCATCTTGTAAAAAAGAAGTCTGCGATGTAAATCTTATTCTCGTAATTTTTATTGGTAATGGTTTCTCCATTTTGATTGGTCAATTCAAAATCTCCAATGGTATGATTTTTACGCACATTCTTTACAGAAACGTCTACCAATCTCGGATTTACATCAATAGGATTGTAGATCTTCAACCGGTCTTCTTGTTTCAATAGTTGGTAAAAAACGGTAATACCAATCACTGAAAAAACAAGTAAAAAAATGAGTGTAGGAACGGATTTTTTAAAGAATTTCAACTCCATAATTCTGAATTCTACTGCAAAGTTACGGCATAGGAATCCAGCGTTAAAATGATTTCATTTGTTTTCCTGCCTAAATCTTTGTTAAAAGCATTCTCTCTTTGAAAAACAATCTTTTACAACTCTAGTGAAAACCGTACATTTGTGCGTTCCAAACTGAAAGAAATTATTTTTGATGGAAATATTAATCAAAGCTTCACAGTTTATTCTGAGCTTGTCCCTTTTAATTGTCCTGCACGAGTTAGGGCATTTCATTCCTGCGAAACTTTTCAAAACCAAAGTTGAGAAGTTCTACTTATTCTTTGACTACAGATTTTCTTTGATCAAGAAGAAAATTGGAGAGACAGTCTATGGAATTGGGTGGATTCCTTTAGGTGGTTATGTGAAAATTGCTGGGATGATTGATGAAAGTATGGACAAAGAGCAGTTGAAAGAGGAGCCTAAACCTTGGGAGTTTCGCTCGAAGCCAGCTTGGCAACGATTGATTATCATGTTAGGTGGGGTATTTGTGAACTTTGTTTTGGGAATCTTCATCTACATCATGTTGATGTATTCCTATGGAGAGAAATATCTGGCCAATGAAGATGTAAAAGACGGACTTTGGGTACAAGATTCTCTTGCCATCAAGATTGGTCTTCAAAATGGTGATAAGGTTTTAACGGTTGATGGTGAAGAACTGAGAAAGTTCAACGATATGACCTTGGCTTTCATCAATGGAAACCGATATACCGTGGAACGTGATGGACAGGTTATTGAAAAAGAATTGCCTGTCAACTTTATTTCCAAGCTGATTGATCGTAGAAAAAATAATGAGGGTCCTATTGCCCGACCACGAAGTCCATTCATTGTATATCAGGTTCCTGATAGCAGTGTAAATGCAAAAACTGGATTGATAGACAAAGACGTTGTTGTTGGAATCAATGGGAAGAAAGTCAAATATTACGACGAGGTTCAGGATCTTTTGCAAGAATACAAAGGGCAAGACATCACTTTAGATGTAGAACGAGATGATGCGATCAAATCTTTGAATGCGAAAATAAGTGAGAACGGAAAATTAGAAGTGGTAGCTTATGGATTGAATACTTCGGATTTGGCCAAGTTAGGATACTATAATTTAACTACTATTACCTATTCCTTTACGGAAGCGATTCCAGCCGGATTCAGAAAATCCTACGAAACATTGGCGAGCTATGTGAAGCAATTGAAGAAAATCTTCAATCCGAAAACGGGAGCTTACAAAGGTTTGGGTGGATTCATTTCTATCGGAAGTATCTTCCCTGAGGAATGGAGCGCTCAAGCATTCTGGAACATTACAGCCTTCCTTTCTATCATGTTAGGGTTTATGAACTTGTTGCCGATTCCTGCACTGGACGGTGGACACGTAATGTTTACCTTGTGGGAAATGGTTACGGGAAGAAAACCAAGCGATAAGTTCTTAGAATACGCTCAAGTCACTGGGTTTATCATCTTAGTTGCCTTACTACTCTTTGCCAACGGAAACGACATATTCCGACTCTTTCAATAAGAGTATATTGTTATAAATTACAAGAGCCCTGACGATACTGTCAGGGCTTTTTTGTTTTTAACAAATCAAAAATTATCTTTGAAAAAATTGAATCTTAAGACATTCCTAAATATTCCCTCCACTTTTTGGTCTTAATATTCACGCTAACCAAACATATATGAAATTGCAGATTCATCTCAGAAAGTTTTTATTGCTCTCTGTATTTTTTCTCATTACAACCAACTTTCAAGCTCAAGACAAAGTAGTAGATAGTTTGTATCAACTTCAGTTAGAAACGAAAGATGATGTTAAAAGAGTAATGTTATTGAATCGTATTAGTGAAAGGCTTATCGTGAAGAACCTCGATTCTTCATTCTACTTTTTAAATATCGCTAAAGAAACGGCATTTCGTCTTAAAAATGACACCTTAAAACTTAAGGTATTGTTTAATTACGCACATGCCAATATGGAAAAATATCAGTTCAAGGAGTCTCAAGAAAACTACGGTGATATTGAAACTATTCTAGAAAAACTCCCCAATGCATTAAAATACAAAAGTAGATTCCATGCAAATAGAGGGGTGCTTTTTTACTACATGAATGATCTTGTAAAAGCAAAAGAAGATTTCAGTAACTATGTAGCAATTGCAATAGAAGAAAAAGATGAAATCAAACAATCCACAGGATATAACTATTTAGCAGCAATTGGCAGTAGGGAAGGAAAATATGAAGAGGCATTGGAAATGCATTTTAAATCTGTCAATATTGCTGAAAGATTGAACAATAATGGCAATATGGCTCGGTCTTATAATAATATTGGGTTGATTTATAGTGATCTTAAAAATTATGAGCTCGCTGAAAAATATCATTTAAAATCTTTGGCAATTAAAACAAAATTCAATGATGAAATAGGTCTTGTAGGAAGCTATTTGAATTTAGGAATTGTATTGAGGAGAATGGGTACTAAGGAAAATGATTCCTTGAAAATTATAAAGGCAAAAGACTATTATCAAAAGGCTTTTCAGTTAAGTGAAAAAATGACGTATGTGAGAGGCTTACTCAATTCTTTGTTAAATCTTGCACTTATAGAGAATACCTTATCAAATTTCAAGCAAGGTGTTGTGTACGGCAAAAAAGCGCTTGATGAAGCCTTAAAAGCCAGAAGTAAAAGTCATGAAATTAGCATCCGTATTAATTTAGCCGATTCTTATCGATATGACAACCAACTAATCCGTGCAGAGAATCAAATCATGCAAGCTCTAAAGTTGATTAATGAAAAGGACGAAGCAAACAGAGATCCTTATGTGTTGAAAGAATGTTATCTCATCTTAAGTGAACTCTACGAGCAGAAAAATAATTACAGAAAGGCTTATGACTACCGTTTGCAATATAATGAGGTGAACGACTCGATTTTTTCTAAGGAAATAAAAAAGAATGCTGATGAATTGCAGGTAAAATATGAAACGGAAAAAACAGAAAAAGAACTGTTGCAAACTCAATCCGACAAAGCATTAGCTGAGCTGGAATTGTCAGAACAAAAGCAAGTGACCTACGGATTAATTGGAGGTGTGCTTGTCCTCGTCTTGATTGGATTTTCCATCGTGCAACGAAACAAACGAAAACATCAATTGGTACTTTCAGAACAAAAAGAACAGAATTTACAGTCGATCATCATTGCTGAGGAAAAGGAACGAACACGAATTGCTAGAGAACTTCATGACGGAATCGTTCAACAAATCGGAGCGACGATTCTAAAGTCGAGAAGCACATTTAAAAAATTAGGGGTTGCTGAAAAACCTGAATCAGAAGAACTGTTACAAGAACTAGAAGCTTCAAGTTCAGAACTCCGTAGCATTTCACATCAAATGATGCCCAGAGTTTTGGAAGAAAAAGGGCTCATTATGGCTTTAGAAGAATTGCTTGAAAACAGTTTACAATCCTCAGAGGTCAAGCATAGTTTTGAGCATACTTCGTTGGAAGAACGACTTCCAAAGAATATAGAGTTTACTTTGTACAGAATCACACAAGAGTTGATACAGAACATCATAAAACATAGTCAAGCCTCAGAGGTTCATCTCCAATTGATGAAAACCAATCATCAAATTTTATATCTAGTGGAAGACAATGGCATCGGTTTTCAATCAAAAAATGAAAAAGGAATTGGACTGAAGAACATTCGAAGTAGAATTGATGTAATCAAAGGTTCGGTGAGCTTTGATTCTGAGAATACTGGAACACTAACAACCATTAAAATTCCATTGTAATGGCAATCAAAATTCTCATTGCTGATGACCACCCTTTGATTGCTCAAGGAATCAAAACTTCTTTGGAATCCAATCCAGAAATCGAGGTGGTTGCTATTGTGAACAATGGGAAAAAAGCGATTGAGTATGTAAGAGAAAACTCCGTTGACCTCTTGCTGCTTGATATTGACATGCCTGTGATGAACGGAATTGATTGTGCTTCGATTTTACTTCAAGAGCGACCTAACTTCAATATTGTGATGCTTTCAATGCATCAAGATGCGTATACCATCAAAAAAGTAATGAGTTTGGGCGTGAAAAGTTACTTACTGAAAACCATTCCTAGTGAAGAGCTGCTTTTCGCCATTCAAAAAATTCACCATGGTGAATCCTATTTCAATGCTGATGTGACCAAAGCATTGCTCGAAAATAAACCTGCTTCTCAATCGACTCCAAATAAGATTACTTCTCCTTTAGTAAACGACCTGACCAATCGGGAAAAAGAAATCATCCAATGCATTTGTGAAGGTTTGACCAATGCTGAAATTGGAGAGAAACTATTCATCAGTGCCAAAACTGTAGACACGCATAGAACCAATATCATGCGTAAATTACAAGTTAGAAATGTTGTCTCTTTGGTTCGATTTGCCATCAGAAATAACCTTGCCTAACTAAATCTAAGGGAATCACCTTAGTCAAATCCTGTAAACACCGTATAGACAGGTTTTTCATCCCATCTACTTTTGTCTTGTTAACGTTTAGCTCTAAAGGCAATTAAGACATTTTTTACCAGCAACATCTATTTCTTTCCACTTTAGAGCGTTAACAACTCCGAGAGAATGGGTGTTGCTTTTTTATTTATTCGCGATGAAAAAAACACTACTCTTTTGTACACTTTTAGTTTCCATTTCAATGCAATCTCAGGTGGAATTGGTCAAAGATATTTTTGTGGGATCAAGTCCCTCAAATCCTGTAAACTTGGTTGCACTCAACAATACCATTTTCTTCTCAGCCACTTATGAACCAGCAAAAAACGCGGTTTACATTTCTGATGGAACGGAAGCAGGAACTACAGTATTTTATGATATGTCTAATGGCGATTATACCACATTTTTGTATCCCCATGTATACAACAGTGAACTATACTTTTACGGGAACTCTGCAACTACGGGTGGAGGATTGACGAAAACGGACGGAACTACCATTACGACGCTAGCAGACACCAATACTGGCGCAGCTGGCGATTTTGTAAACGGTTTTATTGAATACAATGGCCTGCTCTACTTCTCTGCGGATGTAGGCTCTTTTGGAACTCAAGAGCTATTTAAAACAGATGGAACTGAAGCAGGAACAGAACAAGTCACTTCAGGTGTTATTAGTTCAAGCATTTCAGATGCGCGTTATGGAAGAGCTGTTTATAACGGAAAACTATATTTTACTGGGAGAGATTCAAATGGAAAAGAATTGTGGGTCACCGATGGCACAACTGCGGGTACTATGATGGTCAAAGACATACGTCCAGGCTCTGGGCATTCGGATCCGCACAATTTTCAAGTAGCAAACGGACTACTTTTTTTCAATGCACGTAATGATAGCGACGGGAGAGAACTTTGGGTGTCTGATGGAACCGAAGCAGGCACCCAAATGGTCAAAGACATCTATGTGGGCAACTCTTCTAGTCCTGAACAAATGATTACCTACAATGATCAATTGTATTTTGTAGCAAATAGCAGTACTTCAGGAAAGGAATTGTGGACCTCAGACGGGACAGAGGCGGGAACTTTTATTGTCAAAGAAATTCGATCTGGATCTAGTGGAGCCAATCCTGATGAACTAATTTTATTTAACAATAAGATTTTCTTTAAGGCTCGTGATGATGATCGTGGCTATGAACTCTGGAGTACGGATGGAACGGAAGCTGGAACTCAAATTGTAAAAGACATTTTTCTTGGAAATGATGCCGATGCCAACCCAAGACGATTGACCATCTACAATGGAGAACTATATTTCACAGCAACCACAACAGAATATGGATACGAACTCTACAAAACAGACGGGACAGAAGCAGGAACTGTTCGCCTTTCGGATACTTGGCCTGATGGCGGTTCTCTAGACCCAAACAGATTAACTGCCACCAACGAAAGTTTGTATTTCAGCGGAACCGATGGAACTACCGGTATCGAGTTCTACAAGTACACTGACGCAACTGCTTCTGTGAACGATGAACTCTTAAATTCTGTCGGATTGTATTATGCTCAAGGCAGACTGCAACTAAAGAATCAAGATCAAGAAATTACCAAAATCCAGTTATACAATATTCAGGGACAACAAATCGAAGTATTTACTAAAGATGAGATTACTCAAGATCAAATGTTTGTGAATGCATCAGCTGGGCTTTACATCGCCTTATTGACCGATAAGGAAGGCAGCAAGTTTTCAAAGAAAATCATCATCAAATAGTTTACATCTCATGAAAGTAAAAGTATTGTTTACCGCATTATTTCTCTTATCGTTCTATGCACAGTCTCAAAGTACTGATCAAGAACTACTCCTGAATTTTTGGGAACCATTACAAGCACTAACTGAAACCGATCAAGGTGTTTTAAAAGACGATGCTTGGAGAAAGAAAAAGATTGGTTTTTACAATGTTCCTGGCGAACCTTTCGCTGCATTACCGAGTGTGGATTCTCCTAATGTTACTTGTGTAGCAGGAGATTGTAAAAACGGTATAGGAATTGCCAAATACAGTCCCTTAGATGTGGTCTATAGAGGTACTTTTAAGGATGGTTATCCTCACGAAGAAGGCGTGATCATCAACGCGAAAAAAGATAGTATTGTCACTACACATTACAAAGGTATTCTTTCAGGACCAAGTGCCTTACGATTGCGAAATGATACCATTAGAGAATTTTTGGTATTGAAATACTCAACCGGTGACTTAGCCAAAACTTCAAACTATTACATGCCGCAATTCAAGATGTACTATAATGGAATTATAGATGACTTTAAACCTTACAAAAAAGGTCAGTTAAAAGGACGTGGAATGGATTTGGAAGTGGGATTTCATGACAATGGTGAAGTGCGGTGGGCCAATGGGAAAATCAGATACAAAAATGGAACCTATTTCAAAGGAAAAGTCTATTGGAGAAATAATGATTTCTATCCTGCTGAAAGCGGTGAATTGATCGATGAAAAAAACGGCTTGAGGTACGATATGACCTTCCAACCAAATGGAGAACCCAATCTTAGACAAATGTCTATTTGGAAAGGTGACACAGTCTATGTAGGACCTGTAGACAACAATTTTTTACCACATGGAAAACGTGGATATCTTCGCTTAAAACGTGAAGGTGGCTACCCTAAAACCTTGAAACAAGGCGTTTGGGAACACGGAAAGTTCATGGGGAAATATGGTCGTGGTGAAGGTGTTACTGCCAAAGAAGCCATTACGCTTAGAAAAAAAGAAAAGAACGCATACCACAATAAAATCATTGATGCCGCAAAGCGAAAACTTGGGATTGATGGGTTTAGCAAATACACTTTATATGAAGGAAGTCCTAGCGGAAACACATTCACCATAAAAGCAAATCAAATGGGAGATTCTTTCATTGGAATATGGGTCTTCAACTTGTCCAATCAAAGTCAAGAAGTCTGCATCAAACCTAAATTCAGAGGCGGATCTAGTGGCAAAAAATGCTTTAAAATGGATCGGCTTATTGAAGATATAAACAACTTCAGTCTTAATAATAGTGGAATCAAAAGCTATGCCTTCAATTTGCCTGCATTTGAAGAAGGAGAGTACACATTTGAAATCACACAAGGTAATGGGAGACAATTACACGTATTGGTATTCCCTAGATAATTACGAATCAATTAAAATCAATAAACATGAAAACATTCATAAGAACCATGATCTTGGTATTTGTTTTACTCTTGACAAATCAAAACATATTAGCACAACAAACTGGATTTATAGATGCTGATGGTAACAAATACGACACCATTCACCACAATGGATATGCTATCATGACCAGTAACCTCAAGACTACAAAATTCTTTAATGGAGAACCAATTCCACGAGCAAAGAAAAATGGACTATGGATAGCCAGCCGTAGAGAAAAACAACCCGCGTATTCTATGTGGAAAGGAGCAAAAAAGAGCAAGAAAAAGTATGGACTTATCTACAATTTATATGTGGTAAAGGATTACCGAGCTCTAGCGCCAGAAGGCTGGTACATTCCAAGTACCGAAGAATGGAGGCAAATTCTAGGTGTTGCCAAAGGAAAGGACAAACACTGGGAGAGTTTTCACTATAATGAGGCTACAAAAAAGCAGTACAAACGATCGAAAAAAAGTCGCTATCGATTGAAAAAACCTAGATGGAGATTAAACTTCACGGGAGGTGGTATGCGCATGTGGAAAGGAGAATATACTTTTTACTCGAAGTACACGGACGAAACACTTGATTATGAGGAAGATTCTATGATATGGACAAGCGATGGATACTTAAATCTTACCACAAATAAATCCTATTTTGAAGAATGGCAAGACAAGAATCGTGGTTATTATATCCGACTTGTAAAGAAATTAGATTAACACCTATTCATCCTTCTTTGGATTAATATAGTCTCCTGCTAATCTTAATAGACCAATCTAAAGGTTCTATATACAAATAACGTGTTCCACAGTTTTCGCAAGCGTATGCCTTAGAGCGGGGAATGTACTTTAACAGTAGTTTTCTTCGGCGCCTGCTTCTTTTCGTAGAACGACATGAGGGACATCGTTTCACAATTGAGATCTTTAAGTTTAAATAGGGACCCCATAAAGGTAACTTATTTAAACTGAAGTCTCATGATTGTGACTTAAATTCTATTCAAACGATGTGTTCTTTTAATGGCGTAGTTGTTTTTCCAATCGATCCACTTTTGTCCTCTAAGTCGTCGCATGATGTTATCAACTGATCGCATAACCACAATGTTGTAGATGGCTTTTCCTAGGTTGACTGGATTTCTGGCAATGGCTCTCAAACTCATCGAAAACCCAGGAGTAATATATCTCATGTAGTGCCAATAACCTTCAGGCATGTATAAGACATTTCCGTGCTCAAGATTGGCTATATACCCTTTGGCATTTTTTAAAGCTGGCCACTTTTCAAAGTCAGGGTTAGCAAAATTAATATCCTCTCTGGTGATCAGAGAATTTGGGATTTTATAAAGATGTTTGTTCTGTTTCTGGTCAAAGAGAATGCACTGCTTTTTCCCTTCGAAGTGGAAGTGAAAAATATTGGCCAAATCAATATCATAATGCATGAATGTATAGGAATCTCTTCCTCCGAAGAATAGCATTGGTAATCCTTTCATCAATCGTAAACCAAAATCAGGAAAGGTAAAATCTTTCTGAAGGGCAGGAACTTCTTTCAATACATTCCATAAGAAAATACGAAACTTGGTAGGCTCTTTTTTCAACAGGTCTACATACTCACTCATCTTCATCGTGGCATGTGGTTCGTTGAATCCATCTTTATAATCTACAGGTCTATCATCATATAAGGGAACGGTCTTATCACCAGCAATCTCCTTCATATAATCCAACGACCATTTCGTGTAGGCAGGCCAATCCTCAATAAACCTTTCAATGATGACTGGTTTTTGAGGTTTAAAATAATTTTTGATAAAGTCTTCTTTTGTAATCGTTTCTACCTTATCTACTGCTACAAGGTTTAGACCCATTCTCAATTCTTTTAAAAACAAATGTAATAAATCGTTTCTTAATGATTTCTTAAACAAAAAACCATCGTCTAAAAGACGATGGTCGCAATATTTTGGTTGCCCAACAAAGGCTTACTTCTTTCCTATTTGTCTTGTTCCTGAATTTCTTTCTCTGGAATGGGCTCATTCACAGCATCTTGAATGACCTTTTCAATTTTCTTTTTCTCTTTTCCTTTTGCTTTGGCCTCTTCGTTTCTTTCAATCTTGTGACCAGGTCTTGACCATTTTGGCTTTTCTCCTAGCGATTGGAATTGTGAATCTTCTGCCTCTACGGTCTCTGGTTGCATCTTTTTGATGAATGGCTTTTGAGGGTTCAACCCTAAAAGCTTGAACATTTTCATGTCTTCGTTCACATCTGGATTTGGTGTAGTTAACAACTTATCACCTGCAAAAATTGAATTTGCTCCAGCAAAGAAGCACATGGCCTGACCTTCTCTACTCATCTGAGTTCTT
>CAZTFN010000018.1:0-24922 GCA_964612905.1 uncultured Flavobacterium sp.
ACATTGGCGACCCGAATGCTCCCTTTCGATTGTCCAAAAGCCTTTGGTGAGGAGCGTTTTTTCTATTAAAGCAATAAACAATTTTGCATGTCACTTAATTGGCAAGCACTCTTTTTTAGAGGCTTTTTTACGTTTGAAATAAAGCAAAACCAATAAGAGTAATTGAGCAGCTAAAAAATACTTCCACAAAGAAGATTCATGAGGTAAAGGATCCGCATCTCCAATGAGAATAAATGACGACCAATAATGCGGAGAACGCTCAAGCCCAAAATGATCCTCCAAATACGATCGTTTTGCCTTGTGCAACGCAGCTCCTTTCGACATTCCTTCATTAAGGTTTGTGTAGAAACGATTCATGATGTAAGCAGTAGCGCGATCGTCTGTTTTCCATAAAGATGATATGCTGGTTTTTGTATTTCCATAGAAAAAACCCCTAGAGAGACTCATAGTACCTTCACCTATTTTGATTTCCCCCAAGCTGGTATTGCAAGCACTTAATACCACCGTATTTGTATGATTTGGACGTAATGAAAGCTCATCTGTAAATAACTTACCATCTGTGAATGCAATCCATGGAGTTAAGGTGTCACTGACATTTGCATGTGTTGCAAGATGAACAATTGCAGATGTTTGCAATGCCTCATAGAATGCCTTTTTTGTAGCATGACCTTTTTCATACATTTTGCCACCAAAAATATTATGAATGGATTCAACCTCATCCAAACTGTAATCAAGTTTTGCAAGCTCTGATTCCTGAAATTCTACTGGGGCAAAAGAGCTCAAACTTGTTTGGGAATTTCTTTCGTCCTTATTATCTTGAATAGTGTTGTGGAATGTGTAGCTATATTGATAGTTCACCTGGTTTTTATAGATCAAATAGTTTTCTGTTGATTCCTCCATGGAAGTAGACAAACTTTCAAACGAGACCTTTGTTAAAAAATGATCGGGTATGATCCATAATTTTTTACCAATCATCTTATCTCGAATTGTATCTGGAAATAGTTTATCGTAAAGGTCAAAAGTTAACTTTTGATATGATTGCTTTTCTTCAGTATGAATTAAAGGTGATTGATTCTTATGGAGATATGAACTCACATTTTTTTCAAGTGAATTTGTATCTAAAATCTCAAAGAAATCAACATGCTCTGAAGAAATGAAAAGACCATAGATTTTATTTGTGTTAGGCGCGATTCCAAAACCTGAATCTTGCGTTACATGGTATTCTAAAAGAACATCCTGATGCTCTAATTCCTTTTGAAGATCCTCCACACTTGGTGGTTCGTACTTTTCGATGCTCAAAATGTAATCTGGAAATGCCAAGGTTAAACTATCTTGAAAAGCAGCTAATTTTTGCTGAAGCTGAAGATTTCCTTTGTCTTGTAGTACTTGTCTTTTCAGTGCATACTCTTTTTGCAAAATCTTTTGAGGAATCTGAAGAGATGACCTTCTTTTGCGCTCCAAGTTTTCTTCATAGAGAAGGAGCGACTTATTTTTTTCCATGAATCGAAAGGCTGTTGAATAATCTTTCGCCAAATAGCAAGCTCTCAGGCCTCTACTATAGATTTCAGATGCTCTTTTGCGCCAGATAAGTTTTGAGTCTGTTTCATCAATTCTACTATGAAAGACATCAATAAGTTCATCTGTAAGTATGAAAAAGTCAATGGACCGTTTTAAATCTAATGAATCTTGTGAGTGATCATAAGCAACAAGATAGGTGTCTGCAATGTTGCTAAGAATTTTCCAAAAGTTAAAATCATTATAATAACGATTTAAAATAGATCCTTTGTTTTCCTGCAGTTCTTGCTGAAAGTCAAGACCAGTAAGGTAGTCTAGTGCTTTGAATTGTTGCTCTAAAGAAAGATCAATTTTTTTAAGATGTGCGTTGTTCAATCCTAAATTGGAATAGATAATGACCTTCTCCCAGTCTTGTTGCGAGTAGTCAAGTGATTTTTTCAAAAAGGAAATAGATTTCTTGGGGTTTGAAGTATCATATAACAGTCCGATATCTCTGTACGTCTCTGCAATTCCAAAAGTATCTCTTGCTTGGGTAGCCATTTTTAGCGCTTCATCAAATTTTAATCGACCTAATAAGGTATCCCTGTTTTGATACTTGGCATAGAACAATCCAAAGAGTCGTTTTGTATTGTATCTGGTCAGATAATCAATGTCTTTGTAAACTTTCCCGAGAGAATCAGCCTGATAAAGATTCAAGAGAAGTTTTTGTTTTGAGGTTTCATCGTTGATCGATTCATAGGCTTCAAAAGACCTGTTGTAGTTCCGAATCACATATTCATAATTCTTGAGTTGATAAAACATTTTTTCTGCTTGCTCAAAATGATCTTTAGCCAAGAAGTAATTTCCTTTTCTTACTTCCTCTTTTCCAATCGTGTAGTGTGCCCGGGCTATGTATTTATTGTTACCTCCTAATTTTATGATTTCTCGCCAAGCTTGAAGACTAGCCTGAGGTTGATTGTCTTTTTCTAAGTAAAGTCTAAGTCTGTAGTATTTTTTTTGAAGAGAGTATGCATCGCTTTTGTGCCTTTTTATTCCCTCTCTTAGAAGTTGAATTGCCTTTTCAATTCTTCCTGTCTTATAAAGCCATCTGGCATGTGAGTAAGAGTAATTCGAAAAATCATTGGAGACGCTGTCTTTTTTATAGCGGTCAAATAAAGAGTCGATTTTTTTAGCTTTCACTTCATCAGACCAATTAGCATGATTATAAATGGTTTCTATAACATTTTGACCTGTAATTTTCATACAGGTCAAAAGGAATAAAAAGGTAATTATATGTGCAATATTTTTAATCATCGTCTTCTTCAACTTCTGGACTTTCCCGTATTTCCCCGCGGATGATTTCTCCAACTCTACAGGGATTTTCAAAGCGTCCGTAACTTACAAACCATACTTCAAAGTTGGTGTTGTTGGAGCCAAGATAAGTATACAATCCATATCTTTCAAATTCATCCCGAACGGATTCACGAACTTCTAGGTAGCCTTGACTTGATGTGGAAGCACTTCCTGTCCATTTGATATGTATCACATCGTTATCAGGACAAGAACGGTCAAATAGAATAACAGCTTGTTCACTTTCCAATGTATACACCTTAGAATTGTCCGAGATCTTTTTTTCAGGAACGACAAATGTGGACTCTTGAGTTATTTTAGAGTTTAGATCATTGGCAATGCCTAACAAGAGTAGGACAACAGTTCCAACCGCATAGGTAAATGTTTTCATAAAAGTAGATTTTAATATTTAATTCATAAGGATGTTCAAAAAAAACAGATATCTTACCATCTACTTTTTAAAATTAGTTGAATTTTTCGGCAATGGGTCAAAATTATTTGGAAGGTTTGCGGCAAGGAGATAAGAAGATGATCCGGGCTATTTATGATAACTTTTATCCAAAGGTTCGGAACTTTATCCTTAAGAACAACGGTAGTGATCACGAGGCTCAGGATGTCTTTCACAACGCACTTTACCAATTAACAATTCGATTGCAGCTGGAATCCATAGAGATCAAATCTTCATTTGAAGGATATTTATTTACCGTTTGCAAGAACTTGTGGCGTAAAGAATTAAATTCTAGAAACAAATGGGTAAGAAATGAGTTGAGTGATACACTTGAATTTAAAGAAGACCATAATCACGAGAAATCAATTGAAGCTCAGGAGCGTTGGGAATTATTTGAGGAAAGTTTGAAACTCTTATCTGGAAATTGTCGAAAGTTACTCACACTATACTTTGCGAAAATTTCTTATCAAGAGATTGTAAAAGAGTTTGAATATAGTTCTGAGAATGTAGCTTTTCAAAGAGTATTTAAATGCAAAAAGAGATTGGCAGAGCTCATTAAGAAACATCCTAACTACAAGAAATTAAAATTCTGATGGAAGAATCAAGAAATGAAAAAATAGAACGTTTTTTGACAGGCAAAATGTCTGCAAAAGAAGTGATGTCTTTTGAGAAGCTAATGAAAGAGGATGAAGATTTAAGAGAAGAAGTGGCTATTTACAAAAGAATGCATGAACATTTCACTGACAAAGCTACTCAGGATTCTTCTGATTACGAGAAAATACTTCAGAGTAAAATGAAGAGCGAAGAGGGACAACAAGCAGAAGCCATCTTGTTAGAAGTTCAAAATGAATACCTACAAGAGAATAACGCTATCGTGAAACCTAAATCAAACCTCCTAAAACTTTTTGTTTATTCAAGTGTTGCTGCTGCAGTTATCATTATAAGCGTTTTTGTTTTTATGCAAGAGCAAACCAGTCAAGACTTGTATAGCCAATATTACGTAGAAGCAGATTTACCTTCATTTAGCAAAAGATCGGATGTTCAAACTTCTTTACTAAACCTAGGAGTAGAGAAATTCAATGCATCTGAATACGAAGCAGCTTCTGATTATTTTGAACAATACCTTCAATCAGATACCAATATCAATCCATTGACTTATATATATGCAGGCTTAGTAGCTTCTGAACTGGGGAATTTGAAAGAAGCAATTGATCAGTTTGAGTTGCTGGAAAACCTCAATATTGAAGATAGCTCTAGAGCATTGTGGTACAAAGCACTTATTTATTTGAAATTTGATCAAAGAGATCAGGCAGAAACTATTTTAAAGTTGATTGTTGAAAATCCTGCGAACTATAAATATCAGAAAGCAAAAGAACTCTTACCTAAATTGTAGACTTGAGCAGACTTTGATTACTTTCTAATCACAGTAATTTGATTGATTTTCTGCTGATTCACTTCATAGATTAAAACGAGTTCTAAAATGCCAGCATTTCCATTTCTTCCTGTAATACTCTCGTGATCAATCACCTTATTTCCAATCACAATTCTCTTTAAGATATTGGAGTGCAGTTTTGGTGAATTCTCAAACAGCCTTGTGTAGACTTTACGAACTTCTTCTTTTCCAACGACACTTGGATTGGACTGTCCAAGCGTATAGATTTTAATATCTTCAGAAAATGAAGTCATGAATCCTTCAATGTTTCTATTGTTGTAAAAATCTAGGTTTTCTTGAACGATTTGTTCTGCGGTTTGTTGACTGTAAGACATGAGTGTAATAAAAAGGAGGCTAAGAAATAGACTGGTTCGTTTCATACGTTAAAACTACAAAACTTTACATAAAAAGGGTCCACAAAGTGGACCCTTTCTCTAACCAAGTAACTAACATCTTAATTGATGTCTTCTCCTTTTTCTAACTTAGCAATATTGGCTTGCACACGTCCTTTACTTGCCGCATTGGGAGCGTTTGCCAGCGCTTTTTTGAGGTGTTTGAGGGCGGTTTTATATTCTCCTTTGGCAGAGTATCCTCTAGCCAACCCGTAATGTACGGGCCATGTATCTTTGTTCTTTTTTGAATTCATCTTAAAAACGTCCAGAGCTTTGTCTTTGAGTCCTTGAGCAAGCAATTGTCGTCCATACTGATGTACTTCCAAAATGCTCGCATTGGGCATATAAGAATCCATTGCAGCTAGGGCTTCATCTTGTTTGCCCATCTTCATCAAAATAGCGGCTTTGATGCTTGTGTTGTTGAAGGTTTGTTGACTGTAAAATGTTCCTGAAATGGTACCATTGATCCAGCTTAGAGCTTCATTTAAATCGCCACCATTATTTAAGGCATAGTTTGCAGCTTGTTCCCAAGTTTGTCTGTTAAAACCTGGCTGATTCTCGAGCTTCTTACGAATGTCAGTCATTACAACTGTAGGAACATCTACTTCTATTTTGAAAGGAAACTGCTTTTTCTCCCAACTTAAGGATGCCACGGCAGAGGTTGCAGTCACATCATTAAACTCGAACGAAAGTTGCTCTTTATGAGGAATGGCTTTGGTTTGAATATCTACTTGTATAACATCGTCACTGGGATCGTAGAAGTAGCTTCCCCAAGCCGTGTAGTTTTTACTGAATATTAATGTGGCTGTATTGTCTTTATTTACAACAATGTGAAAACCATACTTACCAGCTTTGATTTCTTTGCCTTCAACTGTGGCATCGCTGGTAAATTTAATGATGGTATTTTCATTGGCACCTGCTCTCCAAGGCGATTCTTTGGCAGTTCCAAATCCTAGGTTATTCATGCCGTAAGGCACTAATTTCCCCCAGACTTCTCTATTATTCACACTGGGTCTTGAATATTTGATGTAAACATCGGTGATTCCAATTCGTTGAGAAACTGTTGCCATCTGACTTCCTCTGGGAAGGTTCAATTGGGCAAAGTTTTGCACGCTAGCAGTAATCAAAAAGCATAGCAATATTTTTGTGAGGCTGTTGATTCGCATGATGTAAAAAATTTGATTGATGCCTCAATGTATTTACATCTGAAAAGTCAAGCTGTTAAGGTCTTGTTAAACGAATTTTTTTGACTGTTAATTAACTATTCTTTAAGAAGAGAATCTACAAAACTTTCAAATTCATTGGTAAACTCGACATATTTCTCACCTGTAGCTGGACCGTTGAAACCGGTGTGAATCTTTCGAACATTCCCTTTTTTGTCAATAAAGATGGAAGTAGGATAGGAGAGTACATGATTCAACATGGGCAACTTTTCTTGAGCTTTCTTTTTATTGGATCCACCATATTGAGCCAACACAATAGGATATTCAATTCCAATACGATCTTTCAAACGCTTGATGCGTTGAAATGCTTTTTCTGGAGTTTTGGCCACTTCAAAGGCTAAGGCAATAAACTCAATATCTTTGTCTGAGTTTTCCAAGAGATACTTTGTGTAGTACTTGCTTTCATCCAAGCAATTTGGACACCAGCTTCCCATAATTTGAACAACGGTAACCTTGTCTTTAAATCGTTCGTCCTCTAAGGAAATTTGATTTCCATTTTCATCAGGAAAAGAAAAGGCAAATTTATCATAGCCTTCTTTCAAATAGGTAAGACTGTTGGCACTAGGCAGTTCATAGCTCGGATTTCTTTTGGCGGTAAAACCCTTTTTCCAATGATTCCCCGAATAAAAAATACCGTTGAGTGTAGAATCATTTACTTTTCCAGTGAATAAGAACGCGTGTGCACCATCAAATACAGACAATTTGAAAACATCACCATCAACAACACCCTCTAAATATCGATAATCTCCCGTAGTGGTTCGCATGGTCCCACTAAGGTTATTCCCTGATTGTTCAAAAATTCCTTTTCCAACATATTCATCGTCGTCGCTGCCGCCACTGAAGTTCATTTCCCAAACTCCTGACATATCCACAGGTTTACTTTCATTTTCTATAGCGAATCGAACTTCATTGTTCTTTTCAGCCTTTACAGGAACAATTCGATCTAGGCTTTCCTTGATAAAACTTCCTTCGAATCCGTTAGATGTGATTTTTGCTGCAATATAGCCTTCAAAAACAGGAGTTTGAATATAAACGGAGTCATTGCTATACCTCACTTCATCTACTTGAATCACTTCTTCAGCATTGTAAACTTCTAAGGTGTTCTTCGAAGTCACGTTTAAAATGAAGGGTAGTTTCTCATTGTCTTGAACGTCTAAGACAACTCGATAATAACCTTGCTCTAAGGTAGAAGAACTCTCTTGTGTGCAAGAAAGAAACAACAATGCAATAAATGCGAAATATAGGACTCTCATGATTCCGTTTTTGAAAACTTAGTACGAAGAAACGACTAAAAGCTTACATAAAAAAAAGTCCTGACGATTTCTGTCAGGACTTTTCACAAGTTTTCAATTCTTGTTATTTTTTTACAAATTTCTTGATGACTTTTTCACTGTCAATGGTCAATTCAATCAAGTAAACTCCCGATGTCAAATTGCCTAACTCCACTCTAGAATCTTGAATTTTTCCTGTTTGTAAAACTTGACCTAATAGAGAAACAATACGATAGCTTACTTCTTGTTGCTCCTCATCATTCAATGCTATTTGAAGGAAGTTTCCTTCAACAGGATTCGGATATATTGTGAAAGATTCTAAATCTGTATTGAGTGATCTTACTAGAATCAACTCATCTTTTTCTTTCTTGCTGGACGCACTTCTAGCACCCGTAAATGCAGTAATGGTCACTTGATCGATATAAATACGATCTGCATTTCCAGAAGCATCGTTCTGGAATCTGAATTGCGCATTGTTTACAAAGTTATACGTGGCATTGTCAATTGTGACAGTTGCATTGTAGAAATTGTTATTTGATATATCGACTCCTCTTGTCCAAGTTTGTACGGTTTGCCAGGTTGATCCATCATAATAACGCAACCAGAAATCTTCGCCATTTTCCATGCTATTTACATAGAAATAGAAATCAACGTCTACGGAATCGTATGAAGTGATATCGTAGCTCGGAGAAGTCATCGAAGAAGCCACTCCAGAATTGTCTCTGATTCGAATGGAATACGATCCTTCATAAGATCGAGTTCCTGAGTAACGAGCAGCATCACTACCTCCATCTGCCCAGCCATCCCAGCCAGTCTCAAAGAAAGATTGAGATAAGACAACAGGTCCACTTGATGAACTAGAAGTTGTTACTGTTTCTATATTGCTCGCAGTAGATTGATTTCCAGCGGCATCATTTGCAATCACATAAAAATCATAAGAAGTATCTGCTGAAAGTCCGCTTACACTGTAAGTCGTTGAAGATGTACTTGCCAAGAATGCAGCATCTTGATATACATCATAACTTGTAACCCCAACATTATCGCTAGCTGCAGACCAAGAAAGATCTACTGTCGTTTCTGTTACATTAGAGCTTGTTAATGCACTAGGTGCTGAAGGAGCTGTTTGATCTACCGTTGTGGCATTTGCTGTATTGCTATCAGTTGATTCGTTTCCGGCAGCATCTTTGGCTTTTACGGTAAAGTTGTAGGAAGTTACAACTGTTAGACCTGTTACACTGAATGATGTAGTAGCAGTACTTCCAATCAAAACACCTCCTTGATACACATCATAATCAGTCACTCCAACATTGTCTGTGGATGCATTCCAAGTCAAGTCTAAAGAGGTCTCGCCAATATTAGAAGCGGCCAAAGAACTAGGAGCAGAAGGGGCTTTCGTATCAGCAGCACCATCTAAAGTGTGACTTCCTAAATCATCAAACGTATCTGTAGCATAAGAATCCCACTCTGTGGTTGTGTAGGTTGAATTTGGAGATGTTACAGACGATTTTCTTCGTAAGGTTACATTTTGAGCAAATACGGTTCCATCACCTAGTGTTCCTAAAACATCAATCAATGTTCCGTTTTTAAAGAGACCAATGGCATCGTTTCCATTGAAGGTTACAATTCCAGAACCTGTGGTTACATCAGCAACACTGGTTACTGCAGCTACAGCACTACTATTCGCAATCACAAATACAGCTCCATTTGCTAAGGTTCCGGATAGTGCGTACGTACTTCCCCAAGAACCACCTCCATTGGTATCTTTTCTTAGATCGTAGTTAGAAAGATCTACAGCGCTTCCTGTGAAGTTTGCAATCTCTAAAGCTTTGTTGTTAGAAGAACCTTCTACATATTCAGAGATGATCAAATCACTTGTGGTTCCGCCAGGAAGTGGATCGTTTGTGGTTACATTTTCGGTATTGCTAGCACTAGAAACGTTTCCAGCAGCATCCTTTGCAATTACATAAAAGCTGTAGGAAGTACTTGCCGCTAACCCTGTTACGTTATAAGAGGTTCCAGAAGTATTTGCTAAGAAAGTCGCGTTTTGATACACATCATAACTCGCCACTGCAACATTATCACTGGAAGCTGTCCAGGTTAAATCAACACTTGTTTCGGTTACATTGGAACCAGCGAGAGCGCTTGGAGCAGAAGGTGCAGTTAAATCCACAGTAGTTGCGTTTGCTGCATTGCTATCCGCAGATTGATTCCCTGCTGCATCTTTGGCTTTTACCGTAAAACTATACGAAGTAACTACAGTTAATCCTGTAACACTATATGAAGTAGTAGCGGTACTTCCAATAAAAGAGCCTCCTTGATATACATCATATCCTGTCACACCTACATTGTCTGTCGAAGCGTTCCAAGACAAGCTTAATGTAGTTTCTGTGATGTTTGATGTTGATAATGAAGTTGGAGTAGAAGGAGCTTCTGTATCGCCACCTGAACCTGTATCCATCGTATGACTTCCTAGTCCATCAAAGGTGTCTGTAGCAAAAGAATCCCATTCAGCAACGGTATAGGTTGTATTTGGACTTGTCACAGATGATTTTCTTCTAATCGTTACGTTCTGTGCAAAATTTGCTGAACTATTCGGATCACCAATCAAGTCGATTTGTGTCCCGTTTTTATATAAAGCAATGGCATCATTCCCATTAAAGGTCACAATTCCCGACCCTGTAGTGACATCAGCAACACTTGTAATTGCTGCGACTGAACTGCTATTGGCAATCACGAACACATCACCGTCTGCCAGAGTTCCTGTCAATTGATAAGTACTTCCAAAAGATCCTGATCCGTTGGTTGCTTTACGCAGATCATATGCAGATAGGTCGACAGCGCTTCCTGTGAAATTGGCAATTTCCAAGGCTTTGTTGTTCGAAGAACCTTCTATGTATTCAGAGATTAATAGATCTGTGGCATTTCCTCCACCAGATCCCGCGTTGGTTGTAACATTGACGGTATTGCTTGCTGTAGATTGATTTCCAGCAGCATCTTTAGCGATCACATAAAAGCTGTATGAAGTACTTGAAGACAATCCAGATACATTGTAAGAAGTTGTTGACGAACTTCCAATAAAAGAAGCGTTTTGATAAACATCGTACCCTGATACAGCTACATTGTCTGTAGAAGCTGTCCAGGAAAGAGTCGTTGATGTACTTGTAGTATTGCTAGCACTTAATCCAGTAGGTGCGGTAGGAGCTTCTGTATCTGAGCTTCCGCCACCGAATAAATCTTGTGCTTGTGGACCTCCCCAAATTTGAGTTGCAAAAGCGGGGTTGTCAATGAATGGATTTCTGTTTCCTTGCAGTCCTTCTAAAACAGGGTTTCGTTGCAATTCTACTGCGGACACAGGATCTTCAGCATTCCATTCTAGAAATAGTAAAATCATATTTGGATCAGAGGCAACAGTACTTCCAACTCCAACAGCAGTAGGCAAGGTTTGATTTCCGTAACGCAAGTACATGTACATCATCATTCTTGCTACATCTCCTTTCCATTCATCCCCAGGATACCAGTTTCCTTCTGGAGTAATGTACGAAGCAGTTCCACTTCCATCGGCAAATTTTCTATTGCTTCTTTGTGTGTTTCGGGTTCGGTCGGCAGGACGCAAGTTATGTGCATCAGTTCCAGCACCAGCGCTACTTGTGACTAAAGGTGGACTAGCTAATGATTTAGAAAATACATGCTCTCTGTTCCATACAAAGGTGGCTCCACTTCCAGAGTCTTGTAGGGTCTTGTCACGAGATCTGTCATTGGTAATGTCACTGTCAGAGTCATTCCAGCCATAGATTAATATAACGTTGTTGGCATTGTTTGGATCGAGGTCTGTCAATCGCAAGGCATCCCAAACTGCTGGAGTGTAGACCAAATCTGTGGTGTGGGTTACAATGATTTTGTTCGATAGCTCATTTTTAAGAGCGGTTCCTGAAAGAGTTAGATTCACATCGTTGTAATACGACGGTATCTGGGCAAATGTCACTACAGTCCATAGCAACATTATAAAAAATAATGCTTTTCTCATGCGGAGGATTAGTTTAGTTAGTTAATACAGCGCAAATTAATAGGATTTTTCGAAGCTGAATATGAAGGAATTGTAAATTATTAAAAGAGATATTAACAATGCCCTAATTGGGCAAAAAATCACTAAAAAAAGGTTACATTTGCGGCTAAATCAGAAGAGAATTCTATGAAATGAGCATAAAGAAAATTAAGTTGTTATTTGCCCGAACAAATTAATTTTTTAATGCGAAAGCGAAGCGGTTGATCTATGAAGAAAATTTTTCTTTGCTTCATTTCTAGAAAATAAAAATTTTGAAATAGATGAAAATATCATACAATTGGTTGAAGCAGTTTTTGCAAGTTGATTGGGATGCAGAGAAAACAGGTGAGTTGTTGACCGACCTAGGATTGGAGGTAGAAGGAATTGAAACCAAAGAATCCATCAAAGGAAGTTTGAGAGGTGTGGTGATTGGAGAGGTATTGACCTGTGTTCAACATCCGAATGCCGATCGTCTAAAAGTAACGACGGTTGACCTAGGAAATGGTAATCCTGTTCAGATTGTTTGTGGAGCTCCTAATGTAGCTGCGGGTCAGAAAGTTCCTGTAGCCACCATTGGAACAATGTTGTATGATGAAAAAGGAGAAGGCTTTAAGATCAAGAAAGGAAAGATTCGAGGTGAAGAAAGTCATGGAATGATTTGTGCCGAGGATGAGTTAGGCTTAGGATCAAGCCACGATGGAATCATGATCTTAGATAATGACTTCGTACCTGGAACTCCAGCTGCTGAAGTTTTCAATATTGAAATCGATCAGATCTTCGAAATAGGATTGACGCCCAACAGAGCAGATGCCATGAGTCATTATGGTGTTGCACGTGATTTAAGAGCTGGTTTGATTCAACAAGGAACAAGCTTGGAACTGATTTCTCCGTCGGTAAGCAATTATCATGTGGATGAAAGAGTTTTGAGAATTGAAGTTGAGGTTGACAAAAAAGAACAAGCTCCTAGATACTGCGGAATCTCTATTACCGATGTAGAGGTAAAGGATTCCCCAGAATGGATTCAAAATAGATTGAAGGCTATTGGATTGACTCCAAAGAACAACGTAGTTGACATCACCAATTATGTAATGCATGAATTGGGTCAGCCTTTACACGCCTTTGACGCGAGTAAGATCAAAGGAAATAAAATTGTTGTAAAAACACTTCCTCAAGGAACCAAGTTTACAACTTTAGACGAGGTAGAAAGAGAATTGCATGAAGATGATATCATGATCTGTGATGCAGAATCTAATCCCTTGTGTATTGCAGGTGTTTTCGGAGGAATTGGATCAGGAGTGAAGGATACAACCACTTCTGTTTTCCTAGAAAGTGCTTATTTCAATCCTGTTTCGATCAGAAAATCGGCAAAAAGACATGGATTGAATACAGATGCTTCTTTCCGTTTTGAAAGAGGAATCGACATCAACTTTACTGAATATGCACTGAAAAGAGCTGCATTGTTGATCGAAGAATATGCAGGAGGAAAGATTTCTTCCGATGTGATGGATTTCTACCCAGAAAAAATGAACGATTTCCAAGTGTTCTTATCCTATGAGAATGCCTATCGTTTGATTGGTCAAGAAATCGATAAAGATGTCATCAAGAATATTTTGGCTTCACTAGAAATCAAAATTAATAGTGAAACTGCAGGTGGATTAGGTTTAACCATTCCTTCGTATCGTGTAGATGTTCAGAGAGAGGCAGATATTATCGAGGAAATCCTAAGAGTTTATGGATATAACAATATCGATTTTTCTCACAAACTGAACACATCCATTTCTTTTGATTCGGATGCAGAGGTAAAGATAGAAAATGTGGTTGCAAACCAATTAACCTCTCTTGGATTCCATGAGACCATGGCCAATTCACTGACCAAAGAAGAGTATGTTTCCTTATCAGAGAACTTGAAATCTGAATACAATGTAGAAATGCTGAATCCTTTAAGTAATGATTTAAAGGTGATGCGTCAATCATTGTTATTCAGTGGTTTAGAATCTGTTTCTTACAACGTCAACCGCAAGAATAGTTCTTTGAAATTATTTGAATTTGGGAAAACCTATCACAAATACGACAAAGGATATCAAGAAGCAAAACACTTGACTTTGTTTGTGTCAGGAGATCGATTGAAGGAAAGTTGGAAAGTATCTAGTGCCAATTCAGATTTCTTCTATTTGAAAGGAATTGTGACCTCTGTTTTTGACCGTTTAGGAATTTCAAATTTGAAAACAACACCTACAAAATCGGATGTCTTCTCTGAAGGAATTACCTTGAGTTTAGGAAAGAATAAATTGGTGGAGCTAGGAGTCGTAAGAGCAAAGTTGTTGAAAGAGTTTGGTATCAAACAAGAAGTACTTTTTGCTGATTTCGACTGGGCTTCCATCTTAAACTTAGCAGGAAAGAAGAAAATCAAAGTTTCCGAATTGCCTAAGTTCCCAGCTGTAAAGAGAGACTTGGCCTTGTTGTTGGATGAAAAAGTAAGTTTCAAGGAGATTTACAATTTGGCATTCCAATCGGAGAGAAAGCTTTTAAAAGATGTTGATCTCTTTGATGTGTACCAAGGAAAAAACCTCCCTGAAGGAAAGAAATCTTATGCGGTGAGTTTTGTATTGCAAGACGAAAGCAAAACCTTAGCTGACAAGCAAATTGATAAAATCATGCAAAAACTACAGCAGACATTTGAGAAAAACTTAGATGCTGTTTTACGATAAACAATTGGCTCCTTATGGAGCCTTTTTTATATACCTATATGTACAAAGCACTTATACGCCCTATACTATTCTTAAGAGATCCTGAAAAGGTTCATTACTTTACATTTTCGCTTATTAGAACCCTGTGCAAGATTCCATTCATGTCTGGATTGTTTAGAAGTATGTATGTAGTGAATGACAAAAGGTTGGAGAAGAACTTGTTTGGCTTGACCTTTAAAAACCCTGTAGGATTGGCTGCTGGGTTTGACAAGGATGCGAAGTTGTACAATGAGTTGTCGAACTTTGGATTTGGATTCGTTGAAATAGGAACACTCACACCAAAACCACAAGCAGGAAACCCAAAGAAGCGATTGTTTCGTTTAAAACAAGATTCGGCAATCATCAACCGAATGGGATTCAATAATGGAGGAGTAGAAGAAGCAGTAGAACGTTTAAAGAAGAACAAAGGTGTTTTGATTGGTGGTAATATTGGCAAGAACAAAGTCACTCCCAATGAAAATGCCACTGATGATTACGTGATTTGCTTTAATGCTTTGTTTGACCATGTAGATTATTTCGTGGTGAATGTGAGTTCACCCAATACACCCAATTTAAGAGCATTGCAAGACAAAGAACCCTTGACCAAACTTCTGAATACCTTGCAAAAGCTGAACAAAGCGAAAGAAACTCCAAAACCGATCTTGTTAAAAATAGCACCTGATTTGACGGATGAACAATTGTTAGACATCATCGATATTGTCAAAGACACCAAGATTGAAGGAGTGATTGCGACCAACACAACCATTTCTCGTGAAGGATTACAATCAGAGAATAAAAAAGAAGTGGGTGGATTGAGCGGAAAACCCTTAACGAGTCGTTCTACGGAAGTGATTCGATTCTTATCTGAGAAGTCCAACAAAGCCTTTCCAATCATTGGAGTAGGTGGGATTCACTCTGCAGAAGATGCTTTGGAGAAGTTAGAAGCAGGAGCAGATTTATTGCAACTGTACACAGGCTTCATTTACGAAGGTCCAAGATTGATCAAGAATATCAACAAAAGCATTCTTAAGAAGAGCTAAGCAATCTTTTATTCTTTTACTATTTTCCTAGAGAGAACCAGACCATTCTCAAAATAGATATTCGCTAAATAGATGCCCGATTTTAATGACTGAAGGGGTATTTGCACTTCATTTTGAATTGAAGTATAATCATTGCGTAGCAACTCTTTACCCAAAAGGTCGGTAATGATCACGTGATAGTTTTGGGATAGATCGTGACGAATGTTCAATAGGTTGGTGGTTGGATTCGGGTACAAACTAAGTTTGAACTGTTGTTCAGCTACTTCATCAACGCTCACCACCGCACCATTCACATTCCAAGTCACTGTGAATATGTGAAGCGTTTCTTGATCATCTGGTCGTAATAAATCAGTTTCATCAATGGCATAGCCTGTAAGTTGATTGTCCTGGGCACTCAAATCATCCAAAGAAAGCGTGGTTGAATTACTTCCTGAATCAAATAAATTACCATTGAGTCGCCATTCAAATTCAAAGGTGTTAGGAGTGGGTTCTATCACATTCAAACTAAAGGTGGTTTCTTGTGTAAGATTAACAGGATCCTCAATAGGAGCATAAGATTCAATAGGATTTACCAGCTCGTATATTTTTTCAATAATTCCTTCGGAACAGACAGAACAAAATGGATTTAACAAGCCTTCCATTTTACAGTTTTCATGGGGTTTGTACCAACTACTTGCATTACCTCCACAACAATGTTGATAAATGCCAATACCATTGCTTCCCATCCAATTTTTCCATTTCACAAGAGTAGGATTGGTTTCTTGTGTCATATTTGCACGTTCAGCCGCCAAGGCGTCGCCGGCATAATATTCATCAGCCAAAGCAGCAAAAGAATGACCGACTTCGTGAATCGCGATATTACCAAAAGTGTTTTGTAGCGATGTAGTTGCAAAAGGACCACCACTACCACCATAATGTGGACTGTTCACAATCACAATCGGTTGGTCATAACTTGGAAAATTGGTAGCCAATACATTGTTCAGAGCAGCCGTGTTTGTGGGCACCAACAATCGATGAATTCCAGCGAAGTCAAAAGTAGATCCGAAATAATTATCTACATCAGCAATGGGATGTGCAGGTTCTCCAACATCCGTTGCGGTTCCTGGATGAGAGGCGCCACTTTCATTGGAAATCACTTTGATAGCAAATACATTGAAAAAGTTTTTATACTCTTTAAAAGGGGTTTCATTGAACAGCTCATTGGTGAAATCTTCGGCATGTGTCATAAAATCGACCAACTCAATATCCCTATATCCATCGCCCATAATCACGAAATTGATTCGATCATCAATACTTCCAGATTGCCAAATAGTTTCCACCTCAAAAACCTGTGCTTGCGTAATGAAATGAAGACTCATAAAGAGTAGTAGAAGGTTCTTTTTCATAATTTGATTTTTGTGATAAGTTGATTCTTATGGAGAATGGCTACATAATTCGCCTGATCAGCCAATTGCATTCTTAAAGATACCTGACAAGAATCCAACTCGATTTGTTTTCGCTCAAATGCTCCCTGAGAGTTGATGTACTCGACATTTTTTACAAAAGGATCCTCTAGTGTCAATGAGTCTAAAGGGGTTGATTTTTGATCGTATTGAACGCATAAGTATTCTTCATTTGTTGCAACAGAGCGATTCCCTTTGATGCTACCCTTGGTAATTATCTTGTTGATAAGTTCTGCTTTCACTGTGGATGCCGCATCTTTGTACATATTGAGGTTGATGAACAAGATTTGAGGTGATGCTTTCTCTTTGATCACAGTATTTTGTTCTACAGCAGCTTTCCGTGCTGTTGAACAACCCAATAGCAGTACAATCAATAAACAAGAAAGAAACCTTAAATTCACAGACTCTTTTTTTACAGTTACAAATTAGTAAAAAGGTTGCGTGTTTCCTAAGAGAAAAGGTTTGACTATTTTTGGCAAAATTTACCAATGAACTTCGAAATCCTTATTTCTTTCGTTTTGTCGGTTTCCGCCTTGGCTATTTCACCAGGACCAGACAATATCTTTGTGTTGATGCAAAGTGTGGTGCATGGCAAGAAATATGGTCTGGCCACAGTAGCTGGATTGATGACAGGTTGTATCATTCACACTACCTTGGTTGCCTTTGGTGTTTCTGTGATCATTCAAGAAAACCCCAGTGTTTTTCTGGGAATTAAAATTTTAGGAGCTGCATATTTGTTATTCCTTGCATACAAGGTCTTTAAAAGCCCTTCTGATATTTCAATGAGCAGCGATCAAATTCAAAAGAAAACTCCGGTACAACTGTTTCGAGTAGGCTTTTTGATGAATGTATTGAATCCAAAAGTCACTATATTCTTCTTGGCATTGTTTCCGGGCTTTTTGTTTTCTGAAACACTATCTAGTGTGATTCAGTTTTATGTATTGGGCGGATTGTTCATTGTAACTTCTTTCGTCATTTTTTCTTCCATTGCTTTGCTCGGTGGAACCATTTCAGAAAAGATTCAAAACAACAAGAACATAGGAGTTTGGTTGAAATGGTTGCAAATCGTTGTGTTTGTTGGTATCGCAGTTTTTATACTACTTTAGTAGGGCTATGATCAAGTTTGTTTTCATTCCTCACTTCGCTATTCGCATTGTTTGTGCCTTTATATTTTTTACAGTAATAGGCACCCTTACTCATGAATTCGGTCATATAGCTGTTGCCAAATACTTCGGATATGAAACAGAATTGCACTATGGAAGCATGTACTACGATTATCCTGATATTGAGAATGATCCTTTGGTGGTTGAGCTCAAGAAAAATACCCAAGACAATACCGAAGCATTGAAGAACAAAGAAGATTTTGAAGGAATGGATCGACGAAAAGAACTGTTCAAGATTCTTAAAGAAAAGTATCCATATCCCAAATCACATAAAGCTTGGATTACCTTTGGTGGACCTGCCCAGACCTTACTGACCAGCTTTTTAGGATTATTGATTCTGTTTTATCGAAAGTCGAAAGAGAAGGAGTATTTTGTTATTATGGATTGGATCGGAGTCTTTTTCTCACTGTTTGCTTTGAGAGAAATCTTCAATTACCTCACTGTTCTCTTCAAAACAATGCTACATGGTGATGTTGCTTCCAAGAATGACGAGTTCAAACTTTCTAGATATTTAGATCTCAATCAATGGACCATCCCAACCATTGCATTGATCATTGGAACGGTCATTTGTTTGTATGTGATTTTTCGTGTGATTCCCTTAAAATACCGCTTCACCTTTTTGCTTTCAGGGTTTGTAGGCGGAATTCTAGGCTTCTTTATCTGGCTTCGATGGCTGGGACCTTTGGTGCTTCCTTAACTAAAATCGATATCGAATCCCTAAAGACACATTGGCGTATTCATAGCTTCTAAAGAAGATGGAATTTACATCGGTTCTATTAGAGTCTCTATTGGCAATCTTTCCATCTAAAAATACAGTGAACTTCGATGTAATTGACTTCTCAATATTGAAGTTTAATCGTAGATATTGATATTCAAGCTGACCAATATTATCTCCATTAATATCAGTGGCAGCAATGGTTTTATAATTTCGTGAGATATAACTTGTGGTTACGTTGGCATCCCAAGTCTTCTTCTTATAACGAATAGATAAAGATGGACTTATCTGGCTATAAGAAAATCGATCTTGATTGCTATCTTTTCTATTTTTCACACTAAAAGCCGCTCTGATATCAATCGGTTCACTGATCGGATACTTATAAAATACTTCTGCCGAAATGTCCCGCCAAGTAAAGGTATCATTCCCCGAAGCTCGTTGTCTGGTATATGCTCTATTGCTAAAATCCAACTCGAAACCATAGTGGTCATAACCTGTAGTTCTACGAAAGATGTTCTTGAATATATACTTTCCTGTAAAAGCATTGTAGGAAAGCTCTGAGGTTTCCGTCGCATCGTAGTTCTTGGTATTGTATGCAATTCGTAACTCCGAACGGTTCAATTGCGACAATCGAAACTCCAAATTGGAATACACTCCGTAGTGATTATATCCTAAAGGAAATGCCAAGTCACTCGCATCTGCGTTCAATCCCTCTCTGTCTTTTAGACGATACCAAGCCGAAGTGGTCAACTTCGTATGCCTTTTGAAGTTGTACTGATATTGGAGTTTTCCAAAGAACTCTGAATAATTGGTCTCTTCTTCGGCATAGTAGATGTATGTCTGAGGACTCAAAGACAGACTCAATGATGATTTCTTCCAACTTTGTTTGAACGACAATCGAGCATATAGCTGTTGGTAAAAACTACTCATCAATGCCTCGCTTCCCGTCACCAATTCATCATCTCCATTGACATATCTACTAGGAAACTTGAAGATGTTGTGTTCATAACCTGTATTGGTTTTTACAGTGAAATTGGTTTCTATTTGTCCCTGTGCTACCAGTGCAAAACTGAAACTAATAAGAAAAAGCAAACTTCGCATAAGAACCATTTTTAAAGTTGTCAGTACTTGCAAATACCCGGATTAACCCAGAAGTTTCGGTATCATCAATCAATGATATTTCTACTTCATGCTCGCCTTTCTTTGGAATATCGATGTAAATTTTTTCCAAAGCTCCAGGAATCAATTCAGTGTGTGTAATGTTTTCAAGTCGAGATGATTTTTTACTACTGATTTTAAACGCTGTTGGTTTTCCGTCAATCTTTATTTGAAGTCTGTTTACACAATCCTCTAACATTTTATAACTGAAATTCGTTCTAAAGAATACTCTAATTCTACCTGTATTCTTATCGGTTTTGAACTTGAACGTTTCTTTATTGCTGATTTGCGCATATTGAACCGTTTTCTGCTTGTTCAAATCTTTTAAGATAACTGGCTTTAACTTTTTGGCTTGAATTTCTTTCCAAGTTGATTTCGATCTTTTTTGAAAAGTATATCTCGTAAGAACTTGCTGCTTCGTTGTTTGTCTGTAGAAGGAATAGGTATGCTTTCCACTAGGTACTTTTATTTTTACTTTGTGTGCTTTTGAAGTCACCACTTTGGAATCCTTCTTCAATCTTGATCTTAATGACTTTTGCTTTTTAGGTACTTTTCTAGTTTTGATTCTCTTTCCATCAACTTTGTATTTTAGGATGAATGGTCGAGAAGCATTTTTCTTTTCATTAACCACCGTTCTTGTATACACAACCAATTCTCCTGGTCCTGATACCGTTAAGGTGACAGGTTTGCTTTTGGTAAGGTTGTAGTATGTAGAATTGGTCTTACCCGTTGTAATGGTCTTTTTTGAATTGTTCTTTTGAGGAACTACTTTTTTCTGTGCGAATGTTAGGTTCACTAACAAGATTGCGCATATAACTGAGGTTAATTTCATGATGTGAGGATTTAGTTGGTTTGGGTTTTAATAATTTGTGTTCCAAGAGCATTTTGCTTTTTGTCATAAAACATGGCAGTGACAAGCAAACCAATAAGAACTGCCAATGCAATACTTACGGTCACTAGGTCATATTTGTTTGCATGGTATAAAGCACCTTCACCTGGTTTTGGCAATGGCATCGGATCTCTAGGCAATTGATAACGTCTTAATAGTCTATCAATATTTAGTAGGTTGATAATAGGAATGTCTTGTTTTACCATTTCATAAACAATTCCTTTTTTGTCTGCAAAGTCATGGTGCTTCAGGTTATCACGGTATCCAGAAGGCAAGTTTCTTGAATTGCTATGGCTTCCCAAACTGGCAACACCACCACCTACATTGATAAATAATTTCACACCCTGCTCGGCATTGAATAGTGCCATTCTTTCTGCGATGTTGTCTTCTAGGTTTTTCCCTTTGATGAGTGGAATGTTATTTCGTTCAATAGCGTTTAGCGCCTTTTGTCTTCCGTCTTTGCTTAGGGTAATCCCAATGTCTTGATTTCCTCCAATAGAGGCCGCTTTTGGCATAAAGGAGATTAAATTGCTCTGATACAATTCGTTCTGCATGTCAACCCAAGTCAAGTTCGGATCATTAGCTCCCCAAGAAGATGAGGTTACCGATGTGATGAGAACTGCTTCTAACTCTAAGGTCTCAATGGCTGCAATCACAGCAATGTTTAGAGCAGGGAAGGAGCCTGTAAAACACATGGCTACTTTGTCACCTTTCTTTAATCCTGCATTTTTCATTTGTTGTACCACCATGGCCGAAAAATTAGGATTCATGGTTGAGAGTTTGATAGGTAAGGATCCTCTTCCTGAGGTGATCTCTGTAAATTGCTGACCAATCAATCCTGTGTTGTTCTGATCGTTAATGTTATTGATCACAATTTCATCCTTAAAAAAGGTGTCCTTTAAGTGCTTTTGAAGTTTTCTGTTCAAGTGAGCGGCTTCGATTTTCTCGTAGTAGTGATCCTGTTTTTTATCACTTTTTAGTTGCTCAACGATCACCAAGGATGCGATCGTGATCAACGCGATGACCGAGAGTACCGCTGTAGATCGTATGGATATATTTTTTGTTTTCATGGGAAATATGTGTTGAAAATTGTGTTACTTTTTGTTTGTTAATACCATTTTGGAAAAAGGTCTCCAGCAAAAATCAGAATCACTAATAGTCGTACGATGACGGATGAAATCGATAACATTGCCATGGTCTTTACGTAACCTTGTTTTGCTGAGGTATGAGCAATCAAACCTGGAATCACCCAACCAATAGCACTCAATTCAATGGTGGAGGTTTGAGTATCAATCACGAAGAGTTGATGCGATACGATGGAGAGAATGGTTCCTACCAGTAGTGCAACTACCATTTGTCGTCTTCCGAATAAAAAAGTATATCGAGAGATAAGTTTGATCACGCCGTATGTAGCGAGAGAGATAATCACCAATCCGATCAATCGATCTAGGTTTGTCAATTGCAGTGCGATGTATCCTGGTACGATGATTCCACCAGAGGCCAGTCCGAATTTTTCAATGAAAAATAAGCTGATCACGATACCGAGTGTTACAGATAATTCTATCATAATAGTTGGTTTTTAAGAGTTTGTGTTAAGGTGAATATTTTCGAAATGTTTGGAGAGTTCAGCTCCTCCAGCGCCCATATTACCAATAGCAATGATGGTGGTTTTGGATACTGAAGCTGCTACCAAATCTTCATATTGTTCAAGTGTGGGTTTTAATCCGATGGCGTGAATTTCTTCAGAGGCAATTTTTTTGTCTTTGCACATCTGTACAACCATGTCTAAGGATTCGCCTACCAAGGCAATGCTTGAGTAATCTAACTGACTCATCATGTCTACCAGTCGGATTGCTCTATCCTGACGATCTTGCCTTGTATTCAATAAGAACATGAAGTGTTCGTCTTCATCTGATTGTGCTTTGATGGCATCCCAGATCATAATGGTTGATTCTGGATCATTCGCTGCTAACGCGTTGTAAAAATGAATGCGCTTTTCTTCAGCATTCACGGTGAATCTTCTAAGCACACCTTCATCTGGAATGGATAGTTTCATTTCAGCCAAGGCGATTTCCCTTTCAACACCCATTTTGGCACAGATATCCAAGGCTAAGGCAATGTTTTCCTTGTGTTCGATGTAGGTGAAACCTTCTAAGTCGGCATCACTAATCGTCTCTGCTTTGCTTTGATGTACTTCGCTTTTACGTTTTTTCGCAATGGAAGACATATAATCGATGTATCGATCTTCTGCTGTAAAAAGACTCGTGCCTTTTGGAATCGTCCCGCAAATAGCTTTGGCAACGTCATTTAAAGTAGGTCCCATCACATCTAAATGATCCAGTCGGATATTGGTTATCACACCGATGTCGGCTTTTACCATTTGATGTTCTGTGATTCTTTGATAGATAGGTTGCAATGCCATGCACTCAATAATGAGTACATCTGCATTTTGATTCGAGCAGTATTTGATGATGTCCAATTGTTCCAGAATATTGGCTTTCTCTTTTCTGTGAACAATGGCTTCGGTACCATCACCTAAAATCAATCTTGGGAAGGTACCCGTTACTTTTGTGATGGTTTTGTAACCTCCAGCACGCAATCCAGCGCCGACCAATCGAGTCACACTAGACTTTCCACGTGTTCCGTTAATATGAATTCTAGTAGGAATTGCCTTCAGGTTTTTCTGATGGATTTGATACTCTATAATTCCGTAAACGACTAAGGCAGTCGTAATAATGATTAAAAGGAAAAGACTTTGCATAGGGTTTGATTTCTAATGGTTGTATTGGAAACAGCCCAAAGAAATTTTACCCTACCTTTTTATTTTGAATAAGACGTTTGATGGCGTCTTAATTGTATTCATGAACCTGTGACGAAACCTTTGAAACCCTCAATATTTACTAGCTTTTTAAGTAAAAAGCAATCTTGTGAAGAGAAGATTTTTCAATGATAAAAAATCCTGTATTTTTGTTTTCATCTTGAGTAAGCCTATGAGTACTTCTTTGAGTTCGGTATGTGATGAACGCGTCTACGCGAAGGTCTTTCGTGATTATTCTAAAGTGGTACGTAATTTTATTTTGTTCAAATGTGGAAATGCTGCACAAGCAGACGATCTTACGCAAGATGCCTTTGTCAAATTATGGAACAACTGTGCAAAGGTTCCTTTAGAGAAAGTAAAATCCTATCTATTTACCATTGTCAAAAATGATTTCTTCAATCAGGTTGAACATAAAAAAGTAGTGTTGAAGTATCAGCAGACGAAGAGGACCAATGTGAATAAGGAAACTCCGGAGTTTGTGATGCGAGAAAAAGAGTTTCATCAGGAATTGAATGACGCGATTAACTCATTATCTGAAAAGCAAAAAGAAGTTTTTTTACTCAATAGAATAGAGAAGAAGAAATACAAGGAAATTGCTGAAATGCTAGGGATTTCCCAGAAGGCTGTTGAAAAAAGAATGCATCAAGCAATGCTGCATTTACGATCAAAAATTAAAAATTATAAATTTTAAGTAGGGTTTTTGTAGGACCAGCTGTTTACCTATTGAAATTCAAAATAAAATTATGGAACAACAATACGATGATACTTTTTTAGCGCGTTGGCTCGCAGACGAATTGACAGCTGAGGAGCTTCAGGAGTTTGAGAACTCGGAAGACTTTGAGAAGTATGCTCAGATTGTTGATACGCTGAATACTGCTGAACTGCCTGAGTTTAATGTTGAGGCAAACTTTCAAGCTACGCTAAATAAGCTTTCCCAGAATACAGAAGAAATCTTAGAACCTAAGAAAAAGAGAGTCATTCCATTATGGAGCTATGCAGCGGCTGCTTCTATTGCCGTAATCTTCTTTGCCTATAATTTCTTCTTTACCACGACTACCTATACCACTCAGCTAGCAGAAAAAACGAGTTTCGAGTTACCAGATGGTTCTCAAGTAGATATGAATGCTGGATCAACGTTGAGTTTCAAGAAATCCAATTGGTCAGATAATAGAGCCTTAGATTTGCAAGGTGAAGCCTATTTTAAGGTGAAGAAAGGTTCGTCCTTTACAGTGAATACCAATCAAGGAAATGTGACAGTGTTAGGAACTCAGTTTACCGTAAACGCAAGAGAGAATCTATATCATGTGACTTGTTTTGAA
>CAZTFN010000019.1:0-24645 GCA_964612905.1 uncultured Flavobacterium sp.
GAAGTAGCCCAGTATGTTGAAAACAAACAATCCGAGATTATTCGAACGGGACAATATCTAATGAGGTCTGAAGTACTGTTTGGTCTGAAGCTCATAAAGAATCAATTTGAAGCGGACTTTACTTTTTCCGATGAAACGGGGAAGGAAGTTAAAAAGTCATTACAGGCAATTGCGCATAATGATTATTATTCAAAAACAGAATTTGAATCTTTCAATATAACGATGCCTGAAATACAAAAACCTACAGACGCAAAACACGACTATCTTTGGTTTAGCCCTATTAAAAACACCTCAGCAGTTTATATCAAATTTGAAAGTTATCCTTCTTTTAAAGACATGGAAGTCTTTGGGGGATCCCTTCTGAATTACATCAATAAAAATCAAATGAAACAAGTTGTTATTGATCTAAGAAACAATGGTGGTGGCGATTTTTTTGTTGGTACCTTTTTGGCATATTATTTAAATCTTGCAGACAGCATTGATTGGAAATCTGGAGTCTATGTCATGACAGATAAGGTTACCTTTTCCGCAGCGACTAGTAATGCTTCACAATTCAGACAAATGTTAAATGCAAAAATTATTGGGGAACCCACTGGATCTAACCCAACAGGTTATCAAGATATGGGACAGTTTACACTCCCAAACTCTGGAAGAGTGATTACATATTCAAAGCGATTATTTAGATTCCAAGAACAGGTTACTCAAGGAGTGCAGCCAGACGTGTTAATCAAGTATGATTGGGAAAATTATTCTAGAGGGATCGATAATATGATGGAATGGATTATTAATGATTTAAGAGAAAGAAATACTAACTTTAAAAACAACTGATTTCACTCTCTGAAAATCATAGTGAAAACCTTGTCACCAATTAAAACCAGATCAAATTGAACTTGAACAATAAAAAGTTTGTTACTACTAAGAATAAAAACGGATTGTCATCTAACGAAACAATCTTTCATTATTCCCAAAGCGGAAGTAAGATTACAGGAAAGTATAGTGGAGGTTCAATTTTGGAAGGTTTTATCATCGGAAAGCAAACAGAAGATGCTAACATTGAACTCTTGTACCAGTGCCTAACCGTTGAAGGAGAATTAAAAGCAGGGGAATCAAAAGGCACGATTTCAACAACAGAAAATGGAAAATTGAAACTAGTCTTTGATTGGAATTGGTTGAATGGAGATTTATCTGGTGGGAAATCAGAATATATAGAAATTGAATAAGCGGGTTGTAAAAACAACCTATAAGCAATCACTTGAAACACACTGTATCGAAAACACCAACTCATCAAGCAAAAGAAATCGATTGACGCTGATTAATATTCTTTAAGTCTTTGTGAGTTCTCCACTTGTTTGATATAATCCGAAGGAGTAATCTTAGTGACTTCTTTAAACGCCCTATAGAAAGTAGATTTAGAATTGAATCCAACCTCATAGGCAATGGAAACTAACGTAAATTCTTTATGAGCATCTTCGTTGATTCTTTGTGCAAACTCCTCAATTCGATATTCATTCACCAGCTCATAAAAGGTCTTTTCATAAATATTGTTAAGAACCCAAGATAGTTTGTTGGTGGTAGTATGAATTTCCTTAGCTAAGATGGACAGACTTAATTCGGAACGCCGATATCCTTTTCTCTCTTGAAAGAATACATCCACTAAATTCTGAATTTTACGTATTTCATTTTCATCAAGCCCATTTTTTCTTTTTGGTATTTTTTCTTTCTTCGAAGGGAATCGAATTTTAAATACTTCTGGGTGCTTTAAATTGTAAAAGCCGACAATATAAATCTGTATACAAAAAATCAAACAGGATATATCCCAGATCATTCCTATATCAATCGGTAGTTTTACGACAAAGCGTTCAACAATCCCTAACAACCAAAAGAACATGTAAACAATCAAACAAATGAGTGTAATCTCTGTGTATTTTACAATGGTTTGATGAAAAGAGAGTTCTTGTACTTCCTTCTTTTTATAATAATTCAACAATCGATAAGATTGAAATAAATAGGCAGTAATAGAAACGAAAAAAATGGTGTCGTTCCAGAACAACAAGGTGTTAAAATAGCTTTTAAGATCTGTTATTGAATGAAAGTTATACATATGAACAAGACAGAACCCTAAATACAACAGTGCCGGTAAATAGTGATAGTATGACAAACGGTAGTTGCCATTTTTATCAAAAAGCAATCGCCTTATATACGTATAGACAAAAGGTCCAATAAGGAGGTAACTTGTGTTAATCAAATTGCTATATCTCCTTAAAAAGTAAGGGGCCAATTGATCACCGATAGCTCTTTCCAATAAAAAAATGCTGTAGATAGCCAATAAGCACTGTATGCTTCTGTTGGCTCCAGTATGTTTTTTAGGAATGTATTGAATGGCAAAAATCAAAAAAATACACTGACCAATAATCAACATCAGAAAAAGCTCATATAACGATAGAGTCATCCACATAAAATTTAACATTGGTACGTTTTAATCTAACTTAAAAATAGGTCGAATATTCTCATCATTTCAAAAGATTAACATTTGATTTCATTAGAACTTGTTCTCTATATTGTAGATCAAAAATTGTCTGATACTATAGTTTAGGACACCTAAAAATGAAAAAGGATACACTAATTATGAGAAAAAGTTTTCTTTAGAGCCATTAATTCACATTCCATGAAATCAAATTATGTATTCATCCTTATGATATGCTTATGTATATCTTGTAAGAATCACAGTCAATCAAAGAGCATAGATTCTAAAGAAACGGCGAGTCTGCACTTTTCAAAAGTTGACTTTACAAAAGCCAAAATTTCCTCAGAGCCCTATTCAAAAAACTTTGATCTGCATAACGACGATTACCTTACGATCGTCTTTACCTTAAAAAAACCTCTCGTACAAAGTCTTCAAGAATTGGCCCCTGCCTTATCCGAAGATGAATTATTAAGTAAAGGGAATTTTCAATTTTCATATATAGTAGACGGAAAAACAATTTACGTCGAAAATCTGAACCCTCCTGCAGGAACAAAAAAACGCAAAACAGAAGAACTTACACAGGTACTGCCATTAATAGCTCCAGAACGAATGAATTGGTGGGGTTGGTATATGTGGCAACGGTTTACAAAAATGAATGGCGGATTGGATGCATTTACTGAAGGGAACCACCTACTTAGTATTGAAATAAGACCCTATTTAAGAGATGGTACATTAAAAGCTGGTCCTGTTTTAGCAAAAGGAAGTATTGATGTAAAAGTTCCTAAAATTATCATAGATGAGAACTTAGTTCCTGTTCAGAAAATACAGCCCAATAGTGGCTGGAAAATCTCTAACGCCCATTTCAACTCAAAAAAAATTGAAGGGCTGAATAGAAAAATAGCAGAAGGTAGATTTGAAGACATCAATGGAATTGTGGTGATAAAAGATGGTGAACTCTTACTAGAAGAATACTTTAACGGAGCTACAAGAAATGATTTACACGATGTTAGATCTGTTGGGAAATCATTTGCTTCTACAATCGTAGGTCTTGCCATTCAAGAGAAACTTATATCCAGCGAAAATGCCTTGTTAAAGGATTTTTATGATTTAAAGTCCTATAAAAATTACAGCCCTAAAAAAGACTCTGTAACCCTAAAATCGCTAATGACCATGAGTTCTGGGTTCTTGGCCAATGATTGGGACGATGAAAGTCCAGGGACAGAAGATAAAATGCAAGCTACCAATAATTGGTTGAAGTTCGCTTTGGATTTACCGATGCACAAAAACAAAATAATTGGCAAAGACTTCACCTATTTTACTGGAGGAGTTCATATGGTTGGGGATATCCTTCATAAAACGGTTCCCGGAGGACTCGATTCTTATGCCAAGAAAAAATTATTTGACCCATTAGGCATTACCAAACACAAGTGGTTTTACTCGCCTCAAAATACGGCATACGCTGGAGGAGGGATACGGCTCAGAGCGATTGATTTTGCAAAATACGGGCAGCTTTATAAAAACAAAGGGCAATGGAACGGCAAACAAATCTTAACCGAAGAATGGGTAGAAAAAAGTTTGGCCAAACAAGTATCTCAGGCTTATATAGGAGCAGAAGATCTTTATTACGGTTATTTTTTCTGGAACAAAACATATGTCGTAGATCATAAAGAGTACGAAGTATCTTTTGCTACCGGGAATGGAGGCAATAAGATCTTCATTTTTAAAGACATTCCTTTTGTCATAGTGATTACCGCTTCAGCATATAACAAACCTGGGACTGGTCGCAATGCTGACAAGATGATGGTAGATTATATATTGCCTGCTATATTAAAAGAAAAATAACCTCATCAGGTAACAAGGAGCATACTTAATTCCTGCGAAATTTCCTGAATAGAAACTCTCGTACGTGAATTAACTTTAGGAATGTTGGCAAGTATTGGCAAACTTTCTTGCGACAAATTTCACATTAGAACGTTATTTAAATGACTTATATACCGAAATGAAAGCTATATTGAAATACTTACTGTTATCATTAATTTTTGCAGGATGTTCATCTGACAAACAAGAAGAGTCAGTCGTTCTTAATGGAGAAATTACAAATGCTGAGCAAAGCATTTTAATACTGAAAAATAATTTTTGGGAACCCATAGATACACTTCAAATCGTAGACAACAAATTCATAGATACCCTAAAAATTCCTGAAAGCTACTATTATTTATCCGATGGAAAACGCGAAATAAGGCTTTATCTAAAACCAGGTATGAATCTTAATTTCAATTCTAATTTTGAGAACCCAATTAATTCAACTGTTTGGAAGGGTAATGGGGAAAATGAAAATAACTATTTGATATCAAAAGCCAGACTAACGGACAATATTCCTGTTGAAAAAAGAGCTTATTCCATGTATGGTCTACTTGAAGAAAAGGAATTCTTACTTCAAACGGATTCAATATACCAACAGTATCTAAGACATTTTGAAGCGCATAAAGACCTAAATGAGCATTTCGCTTTTTTAGAGGAAAATTCGATTAAAATCGAGAAATCAATCAGACTCTCTCAATTTGAAGGTATCAAAAGAATGCTCAAAAAAAAAACCAACTTTTGAAGTATCAAAGAATTACCCAGATTTTTATGAAGGTTTAGATCTGAATAACACAGAATTAATGCAGACATTCCGATATAAAGATATTATAGAAAAATATGTGTCTTCATTAGTGACTGGTGCTGAAAATTATTCTGATAACTCGGATTTTTTTGTTCTATTTCAAAAAGAATTGGCCAATTCTAATTTAAAACCTGAGATAAAAGATAGACTCGGTCTTGAGAATTCTGAATATGGATTTACATATGCCAAGGATAAAGACCTATACTATAAAACATATATGAGTTTTGTAGTCAATGAGGATTATAAAAACAGATTTCAAAAACGGTATAATAAGATAAAAATGGAAAAAGGGAATCCTTCGCCTAATTTTAGCTTTACTGACTCAAATGAAAAAAAGTATTCTTTAGATACTTTTAAGGGTCAATATATTTATATTGACATATGGGCAAGTTGGTGTTCTCCTTGTATTGCACAAATCCCACATTTAAAGCGTCTTGAAAAAAAGTACAAGGGAAAAGTAAGCTTTGTAAGTATCGCTTGGAATGATAATAAAGAAAATTGGAAAAGTGCGCTGACAAAATTCAAGTTAAAAGGAAATCAGTTGTATGCACCCGATAAAAAAGGGGATTTTTTCCAGTTTTATAATGTGACGAGCATTCCCAGGTTTATATTGCTAGATAGAGAGGGTAATATCATCGAATCTAATGCCAAACAGCCTTCCGACAAGAGCTTGGATGAACAACTCAATGCTTTGAAATAAATACGAGCTTAGTTAGCATTAATCCACTATCATTTACACATCAAACTCTAAGACTTAAGTAATACGAAATCACAAATGAGAAAGATTATTATTCTGCTATTTATTCCCTTAACAACACTCTCCTCTTGTTCTGAAAAAGAAACAAGCTTTCAGAAAAAAGAATTAATTGGAGTATGGTCAGGGCTATTATTTCAAACCGAATCGAAATATGATTCAATCATACTTAAACCTGCAAATCAACCAAAAGAAGCCATTCTTTTTAAAAATGGAATACAAACGGTTTATCCTTTAACCTCTAAAAAGGAAACACTTGAATTTAAGGGAGACTCAGGTTTTCGTTTTGATGGAGTATTGTCTAAAAACAAACAAAATCTTAATGCAGTTCTCACCAATGATTTATGGGCTCGAAGTTTGAACTTTAAAAAGAAACAAAATCAATGGATTTCTAGAATCGAGAAACCTGAAATTATTGATACTGACTATAAGGTATACTTGGAGTTTTATTTCGACTCTTTAGAAACCCTACAAGCTAAAATCCAAAGCAATAAGGAAAATAGAAAATCGCATTTCACTATAGAAGAAGTGTGGATTGATGGAAATGATATTAATTTCAAAATAACAAATAATCGATTTGGACTTTCAGCAACGTATGATGCTAGAAATAAAAAACTATCAATCAATTATAAAAACACAAATAGTAAGCGAAAAATACAATTAACAAAACTTCCTGAGCATGAATTGGAAGGATATTTACCAAGAACCATTCATAAAAAGTATGAGTACAAAATTCCAAAATCATTTGATACGCTCATTGAAACTGGTTCTTTGGAGGAGGTAGGCATAGACGTATCTCTTTTAGGATTCATGGACGAAATGAATACTGGTAAGTTTAATCACGTTCATAGTGTTATTATTACAAAAGACAGTAAACTAGTATTTGAAGAATATTTTCACGGATATCATAGAGAATACCTACATGATATAAGATCTGCTTTTAAATCATTCTCTTCATTGGCCGTGGGTAAAGCTATGATGCAAAACAATGCATTAAAAGTAGACAATACCTTAACGAGTTATTACCCTGAATATAAAATAGAAGACACGCAAAAGAACTCCATCACGATTCATCAAGCCTTAACCATGAGTACAGGATTAGCCTTAGAAGATGAAGATAAAATGCAGTGGGATAACAGTGATTGGGTAGGTTATAAACTAAGCCTACCTATGAAATACAGGCCAGGAGAAACATTTGAGTACTCGTCAGGCGGTAGCAATTTACTCACAGGTGTTATTCAACAATCTACGGACCAATATCTACCTCTTTTTATTTATGAGGATATTCTGATACCGATGAGGATTGATAAATTCCAAATGCTAACATCTCCACAATGGAGAGGATACCTTGCAGGTAGTTTTTATTTACGCCCAATTGATTTTACCAAATTTGGATTATTAATACTAAACAAAGGGAAGTGGAACGACGAACAACTCATTTCTGAATCATGGATTGAACAGGCAACTACTCCACACATAAAAAGTAGTTATCCCGCGAATACAGATTATGGATATTTATGGAGGCTATTAGAGAGAAATATTAACGGCGCCACAGTAAAAACGATTGAAGCTTGGGGAAATGGAGGTCAGTTTTTAATTATTATTCCTGAGTTGGACATGACCATAAGCTTTACTAGTGGAAATTATAATTTGTTCCCTGAAATGGAAAGACCATTTGAAATCTTGAATAATTATATCTTACCTGCTGTCAAGTTGAAAAATAACTAAAACACTCAACTACTCATAGATTGTTGTACCCAATGCAAAAACAGAATCGATTTATGTCTCAAAAAAAGTTTTTCATTTCAACGATCTTATTATGTACATGTCTATCGATCAACTCACAGAATTGGGAAAATCCATCTGAAAAGTATAAGAATGCTCATAAAAAATACATTCATTTCAAATGTCCAATCCCCAAAGATAGTATTCGAAACTTCGTTTATTTTTCAAGAGATCGTGTATCAATTAAAAACCACTCTTTGCTTACTAATTCAAGATTTCAAGGGGCACAAATAATGTATTCTTGGAAAGAATTAGAGCCTGAAAAAGGTCAATACAATTTTTCTATAATAGAGAAAGATATGGCCTATCTAGGCAGATTTGGAAAAAAACTTTTCATTCAATTGCAAGACGCAACATTTGATCATCGATATAAGGCTGTTCCTAATTATTTATTGACGGATGAGTACGATCAAGGTGCAGTTGTTCAATACAACGATGACGGAGAACCTGAAGGTTGGGTTGCGAAAAGGTGGAACGAAAAAGTACAAGATCGTTTTGCTTTATTAATGATGGCATTAGGATCTCAATTTAACAAACGAATAGAAGGAATTAACCTACAAGAGACGGCAATTGGAGTGAATAGCAAAAGCGACTCCAGCTTTACCGAAGCAAATTATCTTCAAGGAATTAAAAACAATATGTTCGCTATGAAAAAAGCATTTCCAGACGTGACAACGATGATCTATGCTAATTTTATGCCTGGGGAATGGTTGCCTTTTAACGACAAAGGATATTTAAAGAGCCTATACAAATATGGAGAAGAGATAGGCGTAGGACTTGGCGGACCTGATTTAATGGTCACTAGAAAAGGACAGCTGAATCATGCTCTTGCACAAATGCACGAAGGAAAATTTACAGTTCCTCTTGGAATTGCCATTCAAGACGGGAATTACATCAGCAAAACAGGTGCCGATAAAGATTATGAGGAAAGCAAAGACAAGGGTAAAAAGGGACGAAAGAATCTTGCTCCCATGTTACATGCTTTTGCCAAAGACTTTTTGAAGGTAAATTATATATTTTGGGGAAATCAAAAACCTTACTTTGAAGAAGATGTTCTTCCATGTTTTTCGAAAAAATAAGCTGAAAGCCACAGCGTACAAATTGAATATTAACTACTTTTAAAAAGACAATAGAAAAAGAGAAAGTCCTGTTCTTTGAGAAAGCAATTAGATCAAAAATGACAGAAGAAGAAGTTAAAAATAAAATACTCGATATATTCAAATCGGAAAGAAGCAATTCGTTGGCGGAATTTAACGAAAACCACTTTATGGACTTCTTGACAAACCCGCCACACAAAAAAAACATGCTCAAAAATTCATTTAGAGGTGTCCGAAAATACTACCGATTTATGGATAAACTTGAATTGGAATTTGGAATCTGTTTTAGCCTTTCGGATTTAGATAAGTATTATAGCGTTGATAAACTAACCAAAAAAGTATTGGAACGGATGGGTAAAGGAAGAGGGAATAAAATGATTCTTCAAAGAAGAAATGAGGAGAAAGAAAACTACATTTTGGAGCTGATACTTGTCATGATTCTTATTGGCCTGTTTTATTGGCAAGGAATCAATTGGATTTCAATATTGACAACAATACTTTTCGGGATCATCATTTACTGGATATTAGGTAGTAAAATTCAGAATAAAAGACATCTCAAAAAAATGAACGAAAGACTCATGGTAAATCAACAATAGTATTTTAAGTAATGAAAAAAGATTAAAACGTATTTTACACACATCTTGAATTCAGAAAGTGAAGTTGTTTAAGAAAAATATAGGAAATAATAGACTCTTAAAATTGTACAAAGCTGTTTCCCAATCCGAAGCCGAATTGTACGACACAAAAAGTCTCATTGAATTTTTGCTCCAAGAATTTCACATCTTAAAACTGAACTTAGATAGCTTTTATATTTTGGGGCCCTATCCAAATGATGGTTGGAAAACTCAAAGAGGATTTGTAAACGGACTGAACAAAAAGGAGTTTAGGAATGTACATCACTTAATGATCTCTGATGCAGATGATTTAATGCGGTTAAACTTTCACAATGTTTCCCACAACAGGACCATTGAAGTCGAATCGGATTCCATTGTTCTCGAATTAATGTTTGACGAAGATATGATCACAGAACAAGAATTGGTGTTATTAGGAAAAAGACTTCATGAAGTTCTCAACTTTGAATATGGCTACATATTCACCCAATCAAAGAAATTCTCAATCTCTGAAGGAAAAATTCAACACCGATTCTTTTCCTATTCTGAAAAAGAAAACACAGAATTCAGAAAATGGAACAGATATGAGTCGGCCACAAAATTTGGTTTTATACGAAACGTTTATGAGCTAAATTTCCTTTCTCCAAAGCACTTAGAAAATAAAGAATTACATACCGTGATTCAAAATCTCGGACAATTAGAGGCGTATAAGCAGTTCTCAATTTGGAAACTAACAGCCGATGAAGTTGATCTAGCTAAGAATCACTTAAGCACCTCTTCCTTTCTTGTAAAAAACGAATCATTTAATGACACCAAAACTTGTCAACTAATTGATAAAGAAATTAAAAAATACTCCTTTAAACCCATTTAAAAGTACATTGTGCATAAACCCTTCTAAACCAAAAAATGGGTTTTCCCATGAGTGGTATCATCAAAAACTTCTTTAAAGAAGGGAATCAATACGTGAATAAAGTTCAAATGTATCGAGAGATAGAATAAAGGTCTTATAACTGTAGCTCAATGATCAACACAATTTTAATTCATAACTTTGTGAAAAGAAGAAACATTGATGCTATGAAAAGAAAGTTACTCCTAATTGCCCTACTCATTTCGAGTTTTCAAATTTTTTCTCAGAATTTAATAGCACCTGTCAAAAGTGAATCTTTCGGATTAAATAACCACACCAATAGAGACATCTCCTACTTCTCTCATGTAGACTCAAACAAGAATACACTCATCATTGGTACCACAGAGAGAGACTCAACCTTTACAGACATTTCGGTCAGTAAAATTGATGAAAATTTTCAGCTTGTTTGGCAAAAGCGCTTTTCTATAGACACTGATTTATCCTATGATATTCCTGTAAAATCATTTGTGAGTGCCAACGATGAAGTATACATCGTAGGAAGGAGTTCATTCAATCAATCCAATTCCAACGGTCTGGTATTTGTCACAAAATATGATGCAAATGGAAACTTAATCTTCAATCAAAAATTAGGTGACGTTGAAGACCCTCAGTATAGCGACTATAGATATTTGGATGCCAACTTGAATCCTGACGGCACCTTAAATCTTGTATACTCTCCTATCAACACAGGTAATTATGAACAGAATGATTTCGTCTTTTTAAAAATTAATAACGACGGGACCATTCGAAATTCTTTTACCACAGAAATTCCTGGTGTTGATTTTTCAAGCCTTATTAGCAATGAAATCTACTATTTTCTTGTCAAGGAACTCATAGATCCAACTAACATCGTCTTTACATACAAACTGTATAAAGTTGTTGATGAAAATAATATCACTATTTCTGAGCTAACCGATGATACATTTACAAGTTATTATTATGGAGCATTAATTGAAGATCATACTCAGATATTCATTGATGAAAATGAGAACTGGTATCTCACTTGTCACAATCCAGAAAACACGAGCATTGCTGAAAAAGTGAACATCTCGAAGATTGCCAGTGATCTTACTCTTGATTATTCTATCAATACTCCTGAAGATGACCATTATTTTTTTGTTGGGTCATTCATCAACCAAGAAAACGAACACATCACAATTGCCAACAATATTAATAGCAATGTAATTGAATTTATCAGTGTGGATGATAGCAATACTTTGCAGATGACCAATCACATCACCAACGATTTGGGAACAGGTTTTAAAAAGAATGAAGACGGAACTTTTTTCGTCACTACGAGCAATTCAAACATTCTTTTATTTTCTAACGAGTTGACTGAGCTGAAATCATTCGACACTTCAGATACTTACGAATTAACAGACTTTTCAAAAATTGATGACGAGTCCATTGCCACCATAGGAACCAGTTACGACAAGATGTTTCCTGAATCCGATTATTTTACTCAGCTTGATATTCAGTCCGAAAAGCTGAATGCGACGCAAATATTGGAAACCTATTCCCATTCAGGAATTGGAACCTCAAGAGCATTTCAACAAAGAGTTATTGTAGATAATGATGACAACTACCTTGTCTTGGTGACAGAAAAAATGGGTCCCGAATACTTGGGTATCGGCGGTGTAAGTCCTCCATTGAACAAAAGAATTATCAAATATGATAGCGAGTTTAACGTGCTTTGGGAATCTGAAGTCCCTGATCATATTTACAACCTTGTCAATCATGGTGGTAGAGACATCGATTTTTTCGTAGATGAGACAAATTATTTATACCTGAACTTACCTCGGGAAGGCGATTATTACGGTTTGGGTTACGACCTATACAAAGTAAGTCCTACAGGAGTTTTTGAGTTTATCAGTGACACCTATGTTGCAGATAAGTTTCATGCAAATGAGGATTTTATTTTTATGGCGAAAGACTATTTTCTCTTCGAAGACTCTAGTATGCTTTATGTTGTGGACAAAGAAAATGGAAATTTAATTGAGGAGATTGATGTTGATCATGAAGAATTTTTAGACATTTTCACTATTGGAGATGATTACTACTTCTATACCTACAAATCCGTTTCAAACAATACTCCTGATTTCTTGTATTTGTATAAAAATGGTGTAAAAATCTTTACCAGAGATTTACCCAATAATTATGGAATTTACCTCTACGAAATTGATAGCGAAGGCACCTTATTCTATGCCACAGATAATGCATCCGATAGAAGAATAAATAAAATCGACATCAACAACAACTATAGCTATTACAATACTTCAGATGATATTACACGTCTAAAAAGGTTCAACAATGGAAACATTTTCCTGTATTTAGATGATGATAGTACGTTGATTGTTGACCAAGACTTGAATTTTATTGCAAACGGAGATAGCATCGATGCATTCAACCCTTATTTAATTCCATGGGAAAACTACATGTTATTTGGTACTTTCTCGGATAATACTGTGCGAGTTCTCAGCGAAAATGGAGAGGTACTAGATTACTTTAAAGTCAAGGGGTACTTACACCCTTGGTATTCGCAATTCGATCAGCAAGGAAATTTACTCATCGTTGGACAATTTGGAGATCGAATCTCTACATTAAATGAATATTCCTGGTTTAGAGGCTTCATTCACAATTATGGAACCATTAATAACATTTTAAACGTAGAAGATTCCTTTATAAATCCAGTCGAAAGCAATGTGAATATTTACCCGAATCCAACTTCTGATGTGATTAACATTAACATTCAAAATGAAACCGTTGAAAAAATAGTAATCTATGATCTATCAGGAAAAAAAGTCAAAGAATCCCGAGAGTCTTCTGTGGATTTAACCGAATTCAAAACAGGCTTATATCTTTTTCAAATTCAAACAACATCCAATCAAATCATTACCTCTAAGGTTTTCAAGATTTGATTGAGATATACTGAAAATAGTAACTTTATCATTTATACTTTGTATTTACAATACCTTTATGAATGATTAGAATAAAATCGATAGACAATATGCATATATTGAGAATGCTATGTTTAGGGTTGATCAGTAGCTTTACTTTAAGCTGCAACCAAGGAACAAAAACTAAAGAAAAAAAAGTCAAAGACCCCATATCTATAGCCATAGATAAAAGTGCAACCAACCTACTTTCAGATCCTAAAATCAATGCGATTTCAATTGGTGTTTTTAAAGATGGGAAAACTTATACAAGTCATTTTGGGGAACTAGATAAGGGAAAAGGGAATGCACCCAACGATTCAACGATATACGAAATTGCATCCGTAAGCAAATCATTCTCTGGAACATTGGTAGCGCAAGCTGTGCTTGATGAAAAATTAAATTTGGAAGATGATATTAGAAAATACCTAAAAGGTGAGTATCCAAACTTGGAACATCAAGGAGTTGCTATCAAAGTAAAACATCTGATTTCCCACACTGCTAGTTTACCCCGCTTTCTTCCTGAGAGAATCAATGATTTGTTCAACAACATAGATGAAAACCTACCATTCAGAATTTTTAGCATTGAATCCGAGTATAGTAAAGAAGCATTTCTTCAAGAGTTGAGGTCAATATCCATAGATGTAACTCCAGGGACTATGTATAGATATTCAAATGCAGATGTGGAACTGATGGCTCATATATTGGAAACCGTTTATCAATCATCTTTTGAACAATTACTAAAGGAACACATTTGCGACAAAGCCAAGATGAAAGATACAAAAGTACATTTGTCTCCTGAAGAAATGAATCGATTAGCCAATGGCTACGGAGAAATTAACAATAAAGTCCCTCATTTTGCAAACACCCTATGGGGTGCGGGTGGAGGAATAAAATCAACCACGGCTGATTTGATGAACTATATAAAATTCCAACTAGACGAAAACAACGAGGCTGTAAAAGAGTCTCGTCGAAAACTTTATTCTGATGGTGATATTCAAATGGGGTATTTGTGGCCGATCTTTAATGATTCAGAAGACGGCACCTTCTATTCGATTCATGGAGGTGCATACGGCACACAAAACTTCTTAATGATTGTTCCAAAGTATCAACTTGGAATTTCAATCATTACCAACCAAAGCGGACCTGAAACACAAGGCAAATTACTAAACACCTTGAATGATTTACTCTCAGAAATTAAAGAGGTCCAGAAATAAGTGCAATAAATATGACTAAGGGCACATGATAAAAAAATGGAACCAATAAAAAAAGGGCTTATGTTTTCACATAAGCCCTTTCTATATATTAACTTGATTTGGTAAGACCCAATTCCCATTGAATGGTGTCACCAGCACTAAGTCCTTTGTCAGGGCTAAAGTTTGACCATCTATCATTAAATGGAGATAGATAGCCTTGGTTGTCGGTTGCTCCAGCTAGAACAGCCCAGTAAGGATCATAGAATGCGTATGCTGTTCCTGACCATGCATTTCCAAAGAGCTTGGTCATTGATTCGGCGCGTGTCATGGTATTAAACCAATACATGGTTGATTTTGGGTTTTTACCTGTGTAAGCATCCAAATACATTTTACTTCCCAACAATCCCGTAGTAATACTTGCACTTATAGATGCAAGGAAAGTTCCAACAATCACATTTTGTGATTTTCCCTCTGCTAAATCATGAGTTCCAGTTACCACAGGTCCTCCACCAAGGGTTCCTATTAAAGCAGCTCCCGAATAGATCACAGCATCTGTCCACAGTCCAAGAACCTGATCGGTTGTACCTGGCGTATAGTCATGGTCTACCGATGAATTATTCGCTGCAACCGTAATTTTTCCGGTAATTGAAGTTCCCGCATTGGGATCAGCTGCCCAGTCATTCGCAGCACTAGGAGTTGTATTTACTCGAATATCATGGACTTCAAGACCATATCCAGCAGACTCACTCCCAGTAATACTTAAATAACCCGAATAGCCATTGTTTCCGGAATAGTCTATATACCACCCTTTTATAGACCCACCAGTTGTTTTTGTTGTAGGCTCATTATCCTGAAGATATTTAAGGTAGTTGTGAAAACTTGGTGCATAGGTATACATACCTCTCTTTTTGTTGACCGGTCCAGAGACCCAAAATTTAGAAGACCCAACCCATCGGTATTTACTTGTACTACCACTTACAGTAGGCACTTCAGGTCCAAAACCGACTCCTGAAGTTGGTTTTTGGGAACTATCAGGTCCCATTGGATGCGTAGCAATTAGAGTTTTAAATGCAGTCATGATATCTTCAGCAGTTGTTCCCGCTCTGAAACCACATTTTCCAGTTTGTGTTCCGCCACTATCGGTGATCGTTGCTACCGTTGGAAACGAAAAAGAATCGATGTAAGTAATATCCACATTGTCATATTGGTCACCTTTGATGGTCCATTCTGCAACAGCATAAGGAACATCCGCTTGAAAAAGCCCTGGGCCATTGGTTAAGGTAAACGGATCTGTAGTACCAAGACCAGCAAAAAGTTTTGTGCTGTCTTCAACAGTCTCGAGAGTAAAAGTACCATCTTTCACTGTACTTAGTTGAATCCCTGTAGAATCGGCTGCAGCTATGGCTTTTGTCGCTCCAACAGGAGTATACTTTACTTTACCAGAGGTATTAAGGAAAAATAACCAAACTTGGTCATCGCTATAATGGCTACCGAAATAGTCAGTACCGTTGGTTACGGCAGAATTAAAGTTGTTGATAATTTTAAGTGTTACGCTCATCTTAGGTCTGTTTTTAAGTTAATAGTAAATAGAGAACAATTCTATTGGGAATATTTATTCGCTGAGAGTAAGACTAAAAAGGGTATTTCTGAATAGTCCTTCCTGTAAGTCAAAGTGTTTTTCCAAAAGAATACCGTCCAAATTAGTACTTTTAAGAGCCAGCCCTATGGGCAAAAATACCTGAATCTAAAAACAGGGAATCTCTACAGCAATACGAATCATTCCGACAGAAAAAACTTCCATTTCTAGGAAATTTAAGCAAGCATTACTACCTTGGGCATACCCCTAATAACAGTCATCATAGAATTCATACAATGGAAGTTACATTCGAAAAAAATGAGCAAGTAGCCAACATGATCTTTGGCTCTATTTATCCGCTTTACCTCAACAAATTAGAGAAAAAAGGCAGAACCAAAGAAGAATTTCATCAAGTGCTTGAATGGTTTACAGGCTTTGACGAAAATGAACTACAAAGACTCATCGAAGAAAAAGCCACCTACAGAACATTTTTCCAAAATGCTAAAATACACCCCAATGAATATATGATCAAAGGAGTTGTTTGTGGCTATCGAATTGAAGAAATAGCCGATGAATTTGAAGTCTATAAACGATGTCGACAAATGGAGAAACTCATTGACGAATTGGCGAGAGGGCGGAAAATGGAGAAGATTTTACGCGAAGAGAAAAAGTAGATAGCTCCAACAGAATACCAATCTTGTTCTTATTTATTTGGATTCCCCTCACCTGTTGTCAAGAGTATAGAAATGAACTTTAAAACGCTTAAAAATATTTGGACAGCAGCAATCATACTACTTGCTCTGACAATATTTTTTACCATTATCTTCTCTGATAATAAAGTCTATAATTCGTTGTATGAAAATGAAATCAATGGAGTCATCAATGCCATTCGATATGGAGACAGAAAAGAGACCATCGTAAAAATCAAGGATCAAGAATACAGTCTTAGCTTATTTGGAATTCGAAAAGGTGAAGACGTCAACATAGGAGATTCTTTATACAAGACTCAAAAAAGCACAAAACTAGAACTACATTCAAAAGCCGCGGATGGAGGTTTCATCTTTACAGAGATTTATCTTTTGAAGGACCCTTAAGTATAAATAGAAGCAGTAAGTCTCGTAAATTATAGCATGATTTAGTTTCCTCCGAATAATAGAATTCTTTCAAACAGTTGTATCCTAGAATTTGCTAATTTTATTACATCCCAACTCATCAAATTAGATCATGAAATCAAAAACCAACCTTCTAGCTTCACTCCTCTTTGCCTTAGTGATATCCGTACAATCTTTTGCACAAGCACCCAACAGTGCGTACACCATCCAAGAAAGCGATTGGCTGAGTAAAATTTCTGAAGTTGCTTACGGCAATCCTCACCTCTACTACCGCATTATTGAAGGGACCAATAAAAAGGCAGCATCGGATGCTAGTTTCACCAACATAGGAAGTGCAAATACACTCAAAGTTGGTCAGAAAATATGGATTCCAAATCCGCCCAGCACCACCAACCTTGCTGGTGTTCCTAAAACCAATTGTGAAATCCGACTATGGTACAATTACCAAGTCGTTGCTGTGGGTGTTATCAATAAAAAATGGAAAGAAGATGGAATCGACCTCAAAACACGTGCAGAAAAAGCTTATGAACTTAGACATCAAGCGCGTGTGAATGCCCGTTTTATGATGCAAAACAAATCTGAAGTAAAAGCCTTACAAGCTAGAGACATGCAGAAGTATGGAAATCCAGACGGACCCACCTTTGAATACCTATTGAAAAAGAATACTGACAATGGTCTATCTTTAGAAGCCGCCTATCAGTCTATTATTGATAGTAGTAGCAGAACAGATTCTGGGTACAATTCAGATTGTCAATAAGCTATGAAGAAAAACATCATCATTCAAGGCATACAATACGATGAAAAATCATCCTACCAACAAGGCCCAAGCTTAGCACCTCCACTCATTCGAGAAGCATTGCATTGCGGTTCTTCAAATTTGTATACTGAGGATTTGGTATCGATTGATACTTCCAGAATTCAAGACAAAGGTGATTTTAAAATCACGAAGTATTTCGACATCGAAGACATCACCTTAAAGCATTTGGATCAAGATGCGAAAATCTTAACCTTAGGAGGAGATCATTCCATTACATTTCCTATCATCAAAGCGCATCATAAAAAGTATCCCATGCTCGATATTCTTCATATTGACGCGCATTGCGATTTGTACGACAATTTTGAAGGCGACCCATTCTCACATGCTTGTCCATTTGCACGAATTATGGAAAACAAATTCGCTGCCAGATTGGTGCAAGTGGGTATCCGAACCTTGAATCCACATCAAGCCGAACAAGCCCAAAAGTTTGGGGTCGAAATTCATCAGATGAAGTCTTTGAATTTATCGGCAATTCCAAAGTTTAAAAATCCTTTGTACATTTCACTGGATATGGATGGTTTTGATCCTGCTTTTGCCCCTGGAGTTTCACATCACGAACCTGGAGGATTGACGTCAAGACAGGTGATTGACCTCATTCAAAGCATCGATGCCGAAGTCATAGGAGCTGATATTGTAGAATACAACCCAAAAAAGGATTTTCAAAATATGACTGCTTTTCTAGCCGCAAAAATGATGAAGGAAATCTTAGGTAAAATGTTATAGAAACCAATCAACATGAAACATTCAATGAAAATAAAGCTTTTAGTACTGGTACTATTCATTGCTGAAATTGGCTTTGCCCAAGAGAAAAAGGAAGAAGCAAAACCCATTACGCCTCCAAAATCATTTGTCACCAATCATCAAATCAAAAGCGGAGGAAAAACCATCAATTACAAAGCAGTTGCTTCAGAAACCTATCTCACAGAAGCTTCTGGAATGCCTGTTGCTTCCATTTGGTCCGTGGCATATATCAAGGAAAACACTACAAATCAAAAACAACGACCCGTAACCTTTGTGTTTAATGGAGGGCCAGGTTCTGCATCCATGTGGTTGCACATGGGGCTTTTCGGTCCGAAAGTAGTCAAGGTCAATTCAGATGCCAAAGAAGATGACGGAGCAGCGCCATACAATCTCATCAACAATAATCAAGGACTTTTTGACCTTACCGATTTTGTCTTCGTCGATCCTGTGGGAACAGGTTACAGTCGCACCATTGGAAAAGGCAAAAATGAAAACTACTGGGGTCTGAATGAAGATGCGGCCTCTATTGCCAAATTCATGCGACAGTGGATCACCGAAAACAATCGCTGGTTCTCACCAAAATACATTGCAGGAGAAAGTTTTGGAACAACACGTGCCGTTGCAGTTGCCAATGCCTTAGAAGGCGGAGGACAAAACATGGCACTCAATGGTTTGATTCTCATCTCACAAGCACTAGATTATGCAGGTTCCACATCAGTGCATGACAACATTACTTCTTACTTAACCTATCTGCCTAGCATGGCAGCAACTGCTTGGTATCACAAAAAAGCAGGTCAAGGAAAAACCTTGGAAGCCTTTGTAGAAGAATGTAGAAACTTTACCTATAACGAATATGCACCCATTCTGTACAAAGGTTCTCTTCTGTCTGAAGCTGAACGAAACAAAGCTGCTGAAAAACTCAGTTACTTTACCAGTCTGTCAAAAGAATACATTCTAAAATCGAACCTCCGCGTTTTAATGCCTCGATTCCAAAAGCAGTTACTCGCAGATGAGGGATTGGCCGTAGGTCGATTGGATGGACGATTTATGGGTGATGAGGTCGATAAATTGTCGGAAAGCCCTCACTTAGGAGATCCTTCAGGATATCAAATCAGTGCAGCATATACAGCGGCGCTGAATTATTACTTTGCTTCGGAACTGAATGTAAAAATGGATCGTCCCTATTTGACATCCAATGGAGAAATTGGCATGAAATGGAATTGGAGAACGGTGCCTAAAGGTCAATATTGGGAGCCGACGCCTGTAAGTGTTTCCAGAAAGTTGGCAGAGACCATGCGTAGGAATCCAGCGATGAAAGTGATGGTTGCTAATGGATATTACGACTTAATCTGCCCATTTTTTGATGCTGAATTTACCTTCACCCGTAATGGAATACAACGCGATAAAATTCAGATGTATTATTATGAAGGTGGACATATGATGTATACACATGAACCTGACTTTATCAAGCTCTCAAAAGACATTCGAGCGTTTTTAAAAGAATAAACAAACATACTAATGAATCGTAGAGACTTTGTAAAAACTGGAGCCTTGGGAAGCTTGGCCATCATGGCAAGTTCCTGTATAGATATGACTTCTTCGACTAACTACAAGCTTGGATATCAATTGTTCTCCATTCGAGATCGAATGGCAACAGACCCTATAGGTACACTCATGAGACTAAAAGCGGTGGGATATCAAGACTTTGAAATCTACGGATATGATCCTATCAAGAATGATATTTATGGATATAGTCCCAAAGAGTTTAAAAAAATATTAGATGATTTAGAACTGTCTGTTTCTAGCGGTCACTACGGCTTTTCAGATTACTTCAACAAATCGGATGCTGAGCTTGAGAAATTTGTAGATCAGTGCATTGTTGCAGCCAAAGAATTGGATAGCAGTTATATTACATGGCCTTGGTTGGATCCTTCTCTAAGAACCATTGAAAACTTCAAATTATTGGCTCCAAAACTGAACAAAATTGGTCTACAAGTGAACAAATCCGGATTGGGTTTTGCCTATCACAATCATGGCTTTGAATTTGAAGAACACAATGGTGAAACGGGTTATGAAATTATTCTGAAGGAAACCGATCCGGAATTGGTAAAAATTCAACTAGACATGTATTGGGTGATGCATTCTTCTAATCAAACTCCCAAAGAGATTGTAGCAAGTCAACCAGGAAGAGTGGTCATGTGGCACATCAAAGACATGGACAAACAAACCCGCGATTATACAGAATTGGGAAATGGGTCCATTGATTATACCAAAGAACTCCCAGATCCGAAGACATCAGGGCTGGAGTTTTACTATATAGAACAAGGTGGAAATTTTGCAGTGGATTCATTGCAAAGTGCCATTGACAGTGCAAACTACTTCAAAAAGCACCTTCAAACTCAATTATAAAATCGTCTCTATGGAACAAGAAGACATTACCTTTTACCTCTCTGTATTTAGTGCAATTCTATCGACGATATTAGGAATTCTAAAGCTCATCGATAACAGAAAGAAAAACAGAAGACGGTTCATTGTGAATGCAGAGATTTCTGAACCTTTTAACTCCTTAAACATTAACTTGATCAACAAGGGAGTTCGACCTATTTCTATCAAGCAAGTTCAACTGATCTACGGAAATGAATTTGGCAAGCAACTAGTTCTAGAGCAAAACCATATCAATGGGATTGAAATTTTGGAAAGTAGAAATAAAGTGATTACTATTTCTCGAAAAGATATCATTACACATCGCCAAAAAAATGACATCAAACAAAAATATAGCTGCTTCCTCTGGGTGAAGGCATTCTTACAAACTGGAGAGTATATTCATAGCAAAATTGAAATTTCAAGAAGCATCATTACAGGTGAAGTCTACAAATATGCAATAGAATATGTAAAAGCAGACCTGATTCTCGGGTTTGAACAACTTGAAAGTAAATTTGAGTACATCTCAGGAAGTTCTGCCTTCAGTAAAGGTGGAAGGTAAGTGTAGATCACTTTATATCATTTCTAATGATGAAATTAATATTGTACCTTTCAGTACTTTTAACCAACTAATCCTTTCACTTATGTTCAAGTCACGTTTGAGCTATCTGATTGTTTTTGTGATGGCATCACTCACAATCAGTTGTAAGAATTCCGATTCCAAAGAAAAAAGTCAAGAAGAAATTATCAAAGAAGCACTGGCAATCCACGATCGAGTATTAACATTGGATACCCATGCAGATACTCCCTTGCGAATGATTCAACCTGGATTTGACATGTCCGAACGACACGACCCAAAAGAAACAGGTTCCAAAGTAGATTATCCTCGAATGAAAGAAGGCGGATTGGATGCCATCTTTTTTGCAGCCTTTGTAGCTCAGGACATTCGTGATGATGAAGGTCATAGCCGAGCCAAAGCTTTATGTCTTCAAATGATCGACTCTATTACCGTTTCTACCCAAAGGAACTCAGACATTGTTGGACTAGCTCTAAATCCAGAGGACGCATACGATTTAGAAGATGAGGGAAAACGTGCTATTTATATCGGTATTGAAAATGGATACCCAATTGGAAACGACCTCTCCAATGTTGAGTTGTACTACAACAAAGGGGTTCGATATATTACACTGGTGCATTCTTCCAACAACGATTTAGCGGATTCCGCGACCGATTCCAAAGGGCCTGAACATGGTGGAATCAGCAAGTTCGGAGAAGAAGTAGTAAAAGAGATGAATCGCTTGGGAATCATGGTAGACGTTTCTCACGGAAATGACAGTGTTTTCTATGATGCCATTTCTATGTCCAAAGCTCCTATCATTGCCAGTCATTCCAATGCACGATCAGTAACAGACCATCCACGAAATATGAGTGATGAAATGTTGAAGTTGATGGCCAAAAATGGAGGTGTCGTTCAACTAACGATGTTAGCAGATTACTTACGTACAGCACCACCGAACAAAGAACGCGATTCTGCAGTAGCAGCACTTCGTGCGAATATGAAACCTTTTGGTGAAATGAATCAAGAGGAAAGAACGGCGGCTAGAGCTGCTTTTCAAAAATTGAATGAAGATTTTCCAAACCCTCCAGCAACCGTGATTCACGTAGCAGATCATATCGATCATATTGTAAAAGTCGCTGGAATTGATCATGTTGGAATTGGTTGCGATTTTGATGGCGGTGGTGGAATTGAAGGTATTTTTGATGCAAGTGAAGTCATGAATATTACCATCGAATTGTATCAACGAGGTTATACCGAAAGAGAAATTGAAAAGATATGGTCTGGAAACTTGATTCGTGTCTTTAAAGAGGTTCAAGAGGTAGCTTTAAAAATGCAGAAAGAAGGAACACCTTAAATCAAAACTGTTTGTAAGTGATTCGATTTTTTGCGCTCATATCAATGCTGTGGATGTCTTTCTCAAGCACTCCACATCCTCTCCGTTTGTCATTGTGCGAAGTAGACTATTCCTCGGACAAAAAGTTAATATCCATTAATCTAAAGTTATTCTTGACAGATGTGAACGAGGCCATTGTCTTCGATCCTAATAGTACTGAATTAGCCTTTTGTCAACCCAATGAGTCAGAAAAAGCAAATCAAATGCTACTCGATTATTTAAATCAATTTTTCTACATCAAAGTAAATAGTGAGAAGTTGAATCTTCAAATCAAGCGGAAAAATTTGAAAGGTGAAGGCGACAATACTGCACTTTGGGTGTATTTTGAATATCCACAATCAACACCATTGAAATCGCTAGAAATTAAAAATGCTGTTTTTACCGATCTGTTCTTTGATCAGAACAATATTGTCTACGTTCATGTGAACGACAAATCCAAGAGTCTCATGTTGAATAAAAAGAAACCAACTCATCAATTGAAGTATTAACATGGGCGATTTTAGTTTTTACATAGAGTTGGGTTTCAAACATATTTCAGATTTCGCTGGCTATGATCACATGCTTTTTTTAGTTGCTTTGTGTGCCATTTATAGAATTCAACAGTGGAAAAGCATTTTGGTATTGGTCACAGCATTTACCATTGGTCATAGTGTTACGCTGGCTTTGTCATCCTTAGACATTGTCACTATTCCTTCAAAGATCATCGAATTCCTCATTCCAGTCACTATATTTTTAACCGCATTGAACAATGTAATCGGAGCAAATCACACAGAAGACAAACGCAAGATGAAAAAGAACTACATCATGGCTTTGTTCTTTGGCTTCATTCATGGTATGGGGTTTTCCAACTATTTCAAAGCGCTTTTAATGGACGCCTCGGATGTGGCAATGCCATTGTTAGGGTTCAATATCGGCATTGAATTAGGACAAATATTGGTGGTATTTTGTATTGTGAGTATTGCATATGTGTTCATTGATAAACTAAAAGTGAAGCATAGAGATTGGAATGTATTCATTTCGGGTGCAGCAGCGGGTATATCGTTGATTTTTATTTTGGAAAATAAAATTTGGTAGCGCTCTATCATGAAAAATAATCTCATTTTACTCCTTGCATTCTTTACTTTCAGTTGTCAACCCAAAACAAAAGAAAAAGTTGAAACGACTCCAACCAAAAAAGAAGTAACTCTAAAACCTAAGGTAAGTTTCACCTTTGATGATGGGATCACCAACGACATTGCATCCTTCAAATTTGAAGAATGGAACCAAATGATTTTGTCTGCTCTAGAAGAAGAAGAGTTAAAAGCAGTCTTCTTTGTCACAGGGAAAAACAAACGAGACGAGAAAGGAAAATCCTTATTGAAAAGCTGGTCTGACAAAGGTCATGTCATTGCGAATCACACCTTCTCACACCCAAATTTTAATCGCGAAAAAGTTGGTGTGAAAGACTTCGAAAGAGAACTCCTCAAAACAGATGAAGTGATCTCTGAATATGATACCTATGCAAAGTTGTTTCGTTTTCCTTACCTCAAAGAAGGCAATACCGAAGAGAAAATTTCAGGGTTTCGAGAGGTCTTGAGGAATCACGGTTATCAAAACGGATCGGTAACCATTGAC
>CAZTFN010000020.1:0-24384 GCA_964612905.1 uncultured Flavobacterium sp.
CATCCAAGAGCTGGAAAACGAAATGGTGCATGGATGACTTCTTTCAAACCTCAGCAAATTGAAAATGGAATCAATGATCGACCTCATATTTCCATCGTTTGTAATTTCACCAAACCCACTGAATCAAAACCTTCATTGTTAACTTTTAATGAGGTGACAACTTTATTCCATGAGTTTGGTCATGCTCTTCACGGAATGTTAGCAAACACCACCTACAACAGTTTGTCAGGAACTTCTGTTTCTTGGGATTTTGTGGAGTTGCCAAGTCAAGTCCTAGAAAACTGGTGTTATGAACAAGAATCTCTTGAGTTATTTGCCAAACACTATGAAACAGGTGAAATCATCCCAATGGAATACGTTGAAAAGATCAAAGAATCGGCAAGCTTCCATGAAGGAATGCAAACTTTACGCCAGTTGAGTTTCGGATTCTTAGACATGTCTTGGCATGCTCATGAAAATCCTGACACCATCACTTCGGTAAAAGAATTTGAGGCCGCAGCATTCTCTTCCACCAAATTATATCCAAATGTTCCTGAAAACTGCATGAGTACCGCATTCTCTCATATTTTTCAAGGAGGATATTCCGCGGGATACTATTCTTACAAATGGGCTGAAGTTCTAGACGCCGATGCTTTTGAGCTGTTCAAGGAAAAAGGGATTTTCGACAAAGAAACTGCGGAGAGTTTCAAAGAAAATGTATTGAGCAAAGGAGGTACTGAAAAGCCTATGACATTGTACAAGCGATTCCGTGGACAAGAACCAAAACCAGAAGCCTTATTACGAAGAGCTGGTCTGTTAACATAATTTAACTACTAATTTTTTAGTAGACTTTATTTTCTGATTATATTTGCTACTAAATATTTAGTAGTTATGAGAATTTCATTCATTGTTTTGTTATGTCTTTTGAGCTCGTTTTCATTAGTCGCCCAAAAGACCATCACAGGAAAAGTATTGACCAACAAAAGCACTCCTTTGGAAGGAGCTGCTGTCTATTTGAACAATACTTCCATTGGAACGACAACCGATGAAAATGGTGAATTTGAACTCTCTGTAAAAGAAGGAACCTACGACTTGATTGCGAGTTTTTTGGGGTTTGAGACCGCTCAGTTTTCTTTGGACACCAAAACAATCAATCAATCCATCACCTTCAAACTGAGTCCGAAAGCGAATATGTTGAATGAAGTGGTGGTTTCTAACAAACGGAGCAAAATTTCTCCTGAAGATAGAGCCTATTTTCTCTCTCAGTTCAGACGATCTTTTTTAGGCAAAACAAATCTTTCCTTTGAGTGTAAAATTCTAAACGAAGATGATATCGAGTTTAATTACAATCCACTATCAGGATTGCTAGAAGCTTACACGAAGAAACCTATTGAAATTGATCACAAAGGTTTAGGATACAAGATCTATTATGACCTCGTTCATTTTGAACTCACTCCAAAAACGGTTACTTTTTTGGGATATACTCGCTATGAAAACAAGAAAGGCTCCAAACGCAAACAGCGTAAATGGAGAAAGAAGCGCAAGGTTGCTTACAATGGTTCTTTGATTCATTTTTTACAATCCGTGATGAACAACAAGGTAAAAGAAGAAGGCTTTGTAGTAGATCATTTTAAGCGAGTTCCCAATCCTGCAAGACCTTCAGATAGTGTGATTGCATTAGCAAGTCAACGATTAAAAGAAATTAATGGGGTTGATGGAATCAAAACCTTTAAAATGGTTTCCAAGAAAAACCTCAATGACAAAGCAACGCGAGATCAACTGTTAAAAAAGGCCAATCAAATAGAAAAGATTCGAAAAACTTCCGACTTGGCAAACATGGTAGACCAACAGTTTCAAGTGAAAATGAATGAGGATGGAACCTTCGAGGCAACTACCAAAGCAGCTTTCAATAGAGAGCGAGATTCACTCACTAACATTGTTCGAAAAGCCCGACTAAAACGACTGGTAGATCAACAGATCAAACCTGACTTGACTACTGAAGAGTTTTCAGAAAATGTGGATGGAACTTACTATATGAAATTCCCGCATTATCTGAAAATAAAATACATGAAGGAACCTGAAGAAGACAATTTCAGAAGAGGTTCAGTAAAACTAGACCATCAGGTTTCTATGGTGACTTTATATGTAGATAGATCCAAGATTGATCCCATAGGAGTCTTAGTCAATCCACTAGAAATGTTCTTGGAAGGATACTGGTCTTATGAAAAGATTGGAGATGCACTGCCTCTAGACTACGAACCAGAATAAACCTTCTAACACCTTACAAATGAGGTGGTCTGGCATAATTTTTGGCATTTTTAAAGCATGAAAAAATTGCTAACGTCAGTCCTCCTTTTAATCACCATTACATTGCAAGCCCAAATCACTATCTCTGGACATGTCTTTGATGTGAATCAAAGTCCTTTAGAAGGAGCTTCTGTATATCTGAATAATACTTCTATTGGTGTTACAACGGATACAAATGGTGCTTTCAAATTAGATATCAAGAAGGGAAATCACACACTTGTGGTGAGTTATATTGGATATGAAACTGAGCAATATGTACTCAATACGTCTCAATTAAAACAACCCTTGAAATTCAATCTCAAAACCAAGAACAATGTCTTGGATGAAGTAGTTATCAAGAAGAGAAAAAGAATTTCAAATGCGAAGCGAAAAGCTTTATTGCGAAAATTTAGAAAGAGCTTTTTGGGAGAGTCTAAATTTGTAAGTACCTGTAAAATATTAAATGAAGATGTCATTGAGTTCGATATTGATCCCAAAGAGAAAGTCACTGAAGTTTCTGCTTCTGAACCTCTGAAAATTGTTCACCCTTCATTTGGTTACATCATTTACTACGACTTAAAATATTTCAAACTAACACCATTAAGTGTGAGTTATTTCGGGTATACAAAATATGACAAAATAAGTGGTTTAGAAGATCGCGAGGAAGAATGGAAGCACAACCGATGGGAAGCCTATCATGGATCAAAAATGCACTTTATCAGAGGAGTAACAAGAGAAACATCCGAATACGAAGGGTTTACTGTAGACTTGATTGATCGAATTCCCAATCCAGAAAGACCTAGTTACGATGAAATCATCGCTGCCGAGAAGTTTTTGAAACGTCATGGTGGATTGCAACGAAATCCTTACAACAGCAGTAACTCCCAAGATTTGAAAATTAGAGAAGCTGAACAAACACTTGAGAGAGCAAAACTTCCTAAGTACATAGACGATGTGGTGGAGGCAGATGTCAGCGGCATCAAATACACTGTAGTCGACAAACAGAATAAAATCCATATCAAAACAGATCATTATTTAAGAGTTACGTATGATAAAGAAGAGCCCGATGACAAATATGACACGACCAATAACAGTGAAGAATATCAAGTATCGGTAATTTTATTATATACCAAATCTGCTGAAATCTTGAGATCTGGTATCTTTAAAAAGCCAAATCATGTTTTTGTAGAAGGATACTGGGCTTTTGAAAAAGTAGGCGACCTTTTACCTTTAAACTACAACCCAAAAGAATACGGAGATCAATAAGCTTAGGACTTATTCTTTTCTTCGATCCACTTGCTTAAGTACTTTGTACTTTTAAGAGTATGATGCTGAAGCATTTGTCCGACAAAATTCTTAGTTCGGAGTTGTGTTAGATCCTTAAATCTTGAGTCAATTGCATCCAACAACCTCGTCTCCAAATCTTTCTTAAGGTATAACGTATTGATAATGTCAATTCCATTTTGTTGAGCTCGCAACCAAGCGTCTTTCTGAGAGTACAGTTCAACCGCTTTTACTGCAAACTGACTCCATTCACTTTCTACAAATCCGTTCCAAGGCAAATCTTCATGCATCCCTTCTGCTCCTATCTCTGTGGTAACAGATGGAGTTCCGCACTCCATAGCATCTGTTAGCTTCCCTTTGATACCTGCCCCAAATCGAAGTGGAGCCAAAAGCACTCGACTATTTCCAATGACCTCTTTTGCATCTTTTGCAAACCCATGTACCAAGAAACCCTCTTTCTCATTATTCAATTGTAATACTTGTTGTGTTGGATAAGCTCCATATACATGCAATTGGGCATTGGGCAATTGTTTTCGAACCAAAGGCCAAATATGATGTTTCAATTGCAAGGTGGCATCTACATTAGGTGCATGGAAAAAATTTCCAATCGACACAAAGTGTTGTCGATCCTCAAAAGATTTCCTGTTTTGCTGAGTTTCATCCGAAATTGGATTCAAAAAGAATGGTAAATGACACAATAAAGAGTCATCAATCAAGAATGTTTCTCGAAGAAGTTGCATCTCATAAGTGGAGATGATTAGGGACAAATCACATCGATAAACAGCAGCAATTTCTCGTTTGGTAATATCAGAGTTCAATAGCTGATCTGCCTGAAAATCGACATCTTGCTTCACAGCTTCCTGTCGAGTTTTTCGCAAACAATGTAAATCCTCAGTATCTAGAATTCTCATTGCATTAGGGCATCCTTCTGCAACGCGCCACCCAAACTGTTCTTCCGTCATGAATCGATCAAATAACACAAGTGTTGGGTGAAGCTTTTTGATCAATTCATCAAAACTCGAATCATTCAGTTCAAGAGAAAACTCTTGAACTCCCAACGCTTCTAAATCGATGGAATTCTCATTTTTACTTGCAGTCGTTCCGAAAAATACTTTCCACTTTTGGGACAAAAAGAACTCAATCAATTGGAGCATTCGACCTCCAGCTGCTGAAGAATTTGGTTCTACCCATACAGAACCTATAATGAATATGGTATGCTTTGTAACTATTGTTGGTTCAATTGCTCTTTGTAGTTTCCTTGAACTGTCTTTGCCCAAGATACTAAGGCTTCAATCTGCTCATCGGTCAACTTTGCGTCTCCGTGAGTCCAAGTGTATGATTCTAGAGGCATCTCTTTTTCTTTCACCTCTTCCCAGACCTCTTCCATCTTATGCTCTTTTCGCTTTAGTGAATATTCTGACCATTTGGAGAAGTTGAGCTCATCTTTTCCATGCTCTATATGATCTGCAATCCAATAATTCACAGGAGTTACATTGAAATACCAAGGATATCTGGTCACATCAGAATGACAATCATAACAACTTTCTTTCATGATTTTCTTTACATTCTGAGGTGGATTTGTTTCAGTAATGAATGCTTCTATAGCAGTAATATCGCCCTCATTTTTTTCGGGACCAAAAAACTGTGCGATTACAAATACAACAAGAAGGAACAAAAGGATTTTTTTAACGAGCTTCATGGGACTTAGGTTTATATGTATTCAGTGTCGTAAATCTAGTCAATTTTTAATTTTTATCCACATTTATACGTACTTTTGTAGTTCTAAATTCTAGTACAAAATGAGCTACGACGTAATCGTTATTGGTTCTGGACCAGGAGGATATATTTCTGCTGTGAGAGCCTCTCAATTAGGGCAAAAAGTTGCCATCATCGAAAAATATGCTACACTTGGAGGAACTTGCTTGAATGTAGGTTGTATTCCATCCAAAGCTTTGTTGGATTCTTCACATCATTATTACGATGCTGTGAAGCATTTTGAAGAGCATGGAATCTTAATTGACCCACCAAAAATCGATTTCCCAAAAATGATCGATCGCAAAGCCAAAGTAGTGGAACAAACCACAGGTGGAGTCAAATTCTTGATGGATAAAAACAAGATCGATGTGTATGAAGGCTTAGGATCTTTCGTAGATGCAACGCACGTCAAAGTGACCAAGAATGACGGTTCTGAAGAAACTATTGAAGGAAAGAACATTGTAATTGCTACAGGATCAAAGCCTTCTAACTTACCATTTATTACCTTAGATAAAGAGCGAATCATTACTTCTACCGAAGCTTTGAAATTACCTGAAATTCCAAAACACATGTTGGTCATTGGTGGTGGTGTTATTGGATTGGAATTAGGTTCTGTATACAAAAGACTAGGAGCTGATGTAAGTGTGATTGAATACATGGATAAAATCGTTCCTGGAATGGATGCTGATGTTTCCAAAGAATTACAAAAAGTATTGAAGAAGCAAGGGGTAAAATTCTTTACTTCTCATGCTGTGAATGCCGTGGAAAGAAACGGTGACGAAATCACAGTAAAAGCAAAAAACAAGAAAGGACAAGACGTTGAATTTAAAGGAGACTATTGTTTGGTCTCTGTAGGAAGAAGAGCTTACACAGACGGACTCGGATTGGAAAATGTGGGGATCAAAGTGAACGAAAGAGGTCAAGTAGAAATCAATGATCATTTGCAAACCAACGTTCCGAATATTTACGCCATTGGTGATGTGGTCAAAGGAGCCATGTTAGCACACAAAGCTGAAGAAGAAGGAGTTGTAGTTGCAGAATTAATCGCTGGACAAAAACCTCACATTGATTACAACTTGATTCCTGGAATCGTATATACTTGGCCAGAAGTTGCCGCTGTTGGGAAAACAGAACAAGAATTAAAAGATGCTGGTGTTGAGTACAAATCTGGAAAGTTCTCCATGAGAGCTTTAGGACGTTCTCGTGCCAGTGGAGATATTGACGGATTCGTAAAAGTATTGGCCGATAAAGCTACCGATGAAGTCTTAGGAGTACATATTGTAGGAGCCAGAGCTGCCGACTTAATCATGGAAGCTGCCGTAGGAATGGAATACAAAGCCTCCGCAGAAGACTTCGCAAGAATTTGTCACGGACACCCAACTTATTCCGAAGCTTTCAAAGAAGCTTCAAAAGCAGCTTGGGACGGAGCGCCGTTGAATGCATAACCTCATATTGAAGGTTTCACTAAAAGTGAAACCTTCAATATTTAAAGCAGCCAACTGGCTGCTTTTTTTATTCCTACCAATTGCATTACTTTTGATCAATGATTCGGGGGATTCTATTTTGTATGCTATTCTGTATTTCTTTTTGCTATGGTCAAAAAGACTCTTTAGTTTTTAAAAATGGAATCGAAAAACCCAACTCGGTTTCTGCCCATCACTTTGGGATGTTTCGCTTGCGAATCAATCAAAACTTCCAAGAAAAACCTGTACAACGATCTACCTTTCAAATTGCATATGAAAGTGCCAATAGCTTTCAACCTTTTTTAGAAGCCTATCTTCCGGAGAACCCAACCATCCGACAACAATTCAGTCAGATTCCTTGGTATAGCAGAGTCTTTGATTTTGTGGATCAACAAACGACTCCGGCAGAATACATGAACATTCAAGTAGATGCAGTCTTTAAAATCTTCCGATTGGATTTTAAAACTCCTTTAACTCCCAAAAGTGAATTGGGAATTACTTTGAGAACCTTTATCCCAACGGAAGGTCATTATCCTTTTTCTTTGTTTACTAGTGATGAAAGCATCGAATGGTTTCATAGTAACATCGCGGGTGGTGAAGATGCTTTTGGAAGGCGCTTTTTCGGATTGAACAAAGTCAATGTTTCCTATCAAGATAGAAATGGAAGAACACTAAACTTAAAAAAGAATCAGATCATCTTCAGCGGAATTGAATTGAATCACTTCTACTTTCCGGAATGGTTCAAACCTGAGAGAAACTTATCGATGAATATCGGTTCACACATGGGAATCAATACCACGAGCTACAACCCTACATTGGACCTTGGAGTATCGGCAAATATGGTTAAAAAGTGGAGTTTAAAAGATCAAAAAGAACTGCGATTTGGTGTTGGTCTTGCTGGGTTGCGAAAGAATGTAATGGAGTTTGGAACACCTATTGACTTTGGCAATAACCTTTGGATGGGAAGCGGAGAACTAAACTTGGAATACACCAAATACACCCGAAAAGGAAATGCGCACTCTTTCTCATTGAACTATCAAATTCAAACTTCGTATAACAAAAGAGAAGAAGCCGATTATTACTTCTTAGATGGTGGTACCACGTGGCAAGACATCCATTCTTATTGGCAAAGCGGATTTGAAACACTCTATGAGTATCTCTCAATCTATACCTTCTTTTACACCTATCAACGAAAGAACTTTAGTCTCTCTTTATATCTAAAAGAAGACTTGAAGGTGAACAATGCTCCTGATTTGCAAACAGGAATCTCCATACGAATTCCTCTAAAAAAGTAAAGAAAACAGGAGATTTTAATCAAACAATCTCAGACTGTTCGTATTTTTGCAATCAGAATGCAAAGAACAGTACGCACTTTTTCATTGGAGCATCGGCTAAATTCCAAAGACAAATTACTGGCTTGGGCACAACAGTATGATACTGCTGTATGGTTGGACTCTAATGCGTACGATCAAAAATACGCTAGTTTTGATGCCATTCTTGCTGTAGAAGAATTCACTTCGATCAAAACAGATCATCACAACGCTTTTGAAAAACTCAAAGAGTACCAATCCACCACTCAAGATTTTATCTTTGGATATATTGGATATGATGTAAAGAATGATACCGAAGAGCTCACTTCTTCCAATATTGACGAACTTGGGTTTTCGGATTTGTTTTTCTTTCAACCACAGAAGATTCTTTTCTTAAAAGGTGATCAGATTGAATTTCATTATTTGCGAATGATTGATGATGAGATGGAATCCGACTTTGAGCAAATCAACAATCAAATGATTTCCCAGTCTGTTGAGGATCATATGATTCACATTCAATCGCGAATTCAACAATCTGAATACTATCAAAAAGTATCGAATGTACTACACCATATTCATCGTGGAGATATTTACGAAGCGAATTTCTGTCAAGAGTTTTATGCTGAGAATGCAGTCATCAATCCATATGAAGTTTATAAGGACCTGAATGAGATTTCTGAACCACCCTTTGCCACGTTTTTAAAGGTGGATGAGCATTATTTGCTTTCAGCTTCTCCTGAACGATATTTGAAGAAAGAAGGAAAGAAGATCATCTCGCAGCCCATTAAAGGAACTGCAAAACGCTTGTCAAACCTTGTAGAAGATCAACAAATTGCGGACGATCTGTCCAAGGATCAAAAAGAGCGCTCAGAGAATATTATGATTGTAGACTTGGTACGAAATGATTTATCGAGAACCGCCAAGAAAGGAAGCGTACGAGTGGAAGAACTCTGTAAAGTGTATTCATTCAAACAAGTACATCAATTGATTTCCACGGTTGTTTCGGAAGTTGAAGAAGATACGCATCCAGTGGATGTTATTAGAGATACGTTTCCTATGGGTAGCATGACAGGAGCACCAAAGATATCAGCAATGAAAATCATTGAAGAGCAAGAAGAAACCAAACGAGGTTTGTATTCTGGAGCCGTTGGTTATTTTTCTCCTGATGGAGACTTCGATTTCAATGTAGTCATTAGAAGTATCTTGTACAATCAAGAAAAAAAGTATGTTTCATTCTCGGTAGGAAGTGCCATTACGGCCAAATCGACTCCCGAAAAAGAATACGAAGAATGTTTGTTAAAGGCGAAAGCCATGCAGTTGGTCTTGACCAAAAGTATCGTGCGCTCAGGTGTTCATTCTTAAACAAAAGCTATGTTACTAGAATTCAAAGAACATATTCAAGAACAGTTTCCATTTTTAGCAGACAGTAAATTACTGATTGCTGTTTCTGGCGGGATCGACAGTGTGGTATTGGCGCATTTAGCGCAACAACTTGGATTCGATTTTGGTATCTGTCATTGTAACTTCAAGTTACGAGGTCAAGAAAGTGACGATGATGAAGACTACGTGAAATCCTTGGCAAGCGATTTTGGAGTTCCTGTTTTCACAACAAGTTTCAAAACCGAAGAATACGCGACCGAACACAAGTTGTCTATTCAGGTGGCTGCAAGAAAACTTCGTTATTATTGGTTTTATGATCTGATCAAAGAACATGAGTATGACTATGTATTAACTGCTCATAATACCAACGACAATCTTGAAACCTTCTTGATTAATCTTTCTCGAGGAACAGGCTTAGAAGGACTGACTGGAATTCCACCCATCAATGACAAGTCGGTAAGGCCCTTATTGAATTTCTCCAGAGACGATATCACTTTGTACGCTATTAAGAACAATATTGTATGGAGAGAAGATCGTTCCAATGCTACCGTGAAGTATGTTCGAAATAAGGTTCGACATAAGATTCTTCCTATTTTAAAGGAGATCAATCCACATATTTTAGAGACTTTCAAAAGCACCATTGACAACCTTAATGAAAGTCAAGATTTGGCAAAGGATTATGTAGAAGAATTGTCAAAAAAGATCATTTCCAAAGAAGAGGATATGATCAAATTTAGCATCAACAAACTGAATAAACTCAGCAACAAAAAAGCCTACTTATACCAAGCATTACATTCATATGGCTTCACAGAATGGAGTGACGTTGTGAATTTGATTGATGCGCAGGCTGGAAAGCAGCTTTTTTCTAAAGAATACCGACTCTTGAAAGATCGTGGTTTTTTGATTTTAACGAAGATCAATGCTGATCTAGTCTCAAAGAAGCCTATTAGAATTAATGAAGACACTGCGCAAACTTCTGATCCTATTCATTTACAGTTTCAAAAAACGGATTTAGATTCTACTTCAGATAAGAATTCAATTTTGGTAGATAAAGATTTGTTAAACTATCCGTTATTTGTAAGAAAATGGCGTTACGGCGACTATATTTGTCCTACTGGAATGCACGGTAAGAAAAAACTGAGTCAGTTGTTTAAGGACCGTAAACTCTCTTTAATTGAGAAAGAAAAGGTCTGGCTATTGACCGATGTGGAAGACGAAATTGTTTGGGTGATTGGCATGCGACAGGATCGACGTTTTGAAGCAACCGAAAACACTCAAAATCGATTAAAAATATCATTGAACTCTTAGCAAAAGCAACAAACGTTTGTTTTAAGAGTTATAAACAGTAATACTGACTAAATTTAACATCATGAAAAAATTAATCCCTTTTGTAATGGCTTTGGTTTTATTCTCCTGCCAAGAAGAAAAACCAATAGACTATGCCATCATCTCTGGAAAAGTTTTAAACGCAAATTCAGATAAAGTAACCATCTACAATAGTTATAATTATGACGATCAAAAAGAGATTTCCATTAGTGAAGAAGGGACATTTACAGATACCATCACTTTAGATTGGAATCATAAATACTCCTTTCGAGAAGGAAGAAATGGTCTGGGTTTATATTTATCAAAAGGAGATCAAATTTCAATTACCTACGATGCCAAGAAATTAGATTCTACCCTAGTCATTTCGGGAATTGGAAGCGAGGTGAATGACTATCTTTTCAAAAAGGATAAGCTCAAGGGAAATTTCGAAGAATTGTATAAAAAAGAAGAAGCTGATTTCAAGCAAGCCATCGCTGATCTGAAAACAAATAAATTGAATTTACTAGATTCTCAAGAAGGCCTCCCTGTAGATTACATCACCAATGAAAAAAACAATATTGAGTACGAATATTTAAATAGTATCAATATGTATCCTAGGTATCATGGGTACTATACAGACAATAGAGGTTTTACTCCGTCTGAAGGTTTTGATAGTGAACTATCTTCAATCACCTATGACAAAGAGGAAGATTTCAAATTCTCATCTACCTATAGAAGCCTTATTACATCCATTTTCAGTGAGAAGGCTTACAAAAGTGAAGACACCTTAGTTGCACCGGAGATTCAGTTGATCAATTTATATGGAACCCTTGAAAATGACCTAATCAGAAATAAGCTACTTTACAGCGATGCTCAGTTTGGAATCACTTTTGCCAATGATCTTGAAGGTTACTACAAGGCATATATGAGCGCATCAACAGACGAAGCTTATAATGAAAAGATCACAAAGACCTACAACGCATTAAAGCTACTTGGAAAAGGAAATAGTTCTCCAAAGTTCAAAGATTATGAGAACAATGCAGGAGGAACGAGTTCTTTAGAAGATTTTGAAGGAAAATATGTGTACATCGATGTTTGGGCTACTTGGTGTGGTCCTTGTATTGCTGAAATTCCATCTTTGAAGAAAGTTGAAAAGAAATATCACGGAAAAAACATTGAGTTCATTAGTATTTCTATCGATGATAAAGAAGATCACGGAGCATGGAAAAAAATGATTGTAGATAAAGAACTCGGAGGTGTCCAACTCTTTGCAAACAACAACTGGAAATCAGAATTCATTGAAAGTTACATGATCAAAGGAATTCCGAGATTTATTTTGATTGATCCTTCTGGTAACATTGTAAATTCAAATGCACCAAGACCTTCAAGTGAAAGTTTAACTGCTTTATTTGAAGAACTATCAATTTAAAAGATCCCATTTACAATCATCCTACATTGACTTAAAATGAAAAGATATTTTTCCCTCATATTACTGCTGTTTACTCTATTGTCAAGCGCCCAAACGGAACAAGAACCCGTTGCATGGGATACAGCATTGGAGAAAATATCGGATACGGAGTATGATTTAATCTTCAAAGCGACCATCCTTAAAGATTGGCATCTCTATTCACAATACAATCCAGACAATGCTTCCTTACCTCTTGTCATTTCTGCAGCAAATGATAATCCAAAGTTTAAGATTATTGGTAAGGCGAAAGAGAGTGAGACGTTTAAAGAGTATAGTGATACATGGGAAAAAGAGGAAATCTTCTTCAAGACTTCTGGTACTTTAACCCAGAGAATTCAACTCACGGACCCCAATGTAAAAAGAATTAAGATTCTATTAGAGGGTCAAGTTTGCAAGGAGGTTTGTATACAAGTAGAAGAAACTTTCTTTTTCTATTTCAACAATGCATCACAAGAAGATACTCCTGTAGAAACCGTTAGTGAAAGGGATAAAGAACTTTCCAGTGCTTTAAAGCTAGAGCTAAAAAATAAAGACCGTTTGAAAGGTGAAAGCGAAGAAGGGGAAACCGATCTATGGACGATTTTTATTTTAGGTTTTGTTGGTGGTTTATTAGCCTTATTAACACCTTGTGTGTTCCCAATGATTCCATTGACAGTATCCTTCTTTACAAAACAATCTCAAAACAAAGCCAAAGGAATTAGCAATGCCATTCTATATGGTTTGTTTATTGTGGTAATTTATTTGCTATTTAGTCTTCCTTTCCACTTTTTAGATTCTATTGATCCAGAAATATTAAACACCATTTCCACCAATGTTTGGCTGAATATTTTCTTCTTTGCCATCTTGGTGTTCTTTGCATTTTCATTCTTTGGATATTATGAATTGACCTTACCAAATTCTTGGGGAAATAAAATGGACAATGCTTCCAATGTTGGAGGCATCATTGGAATTTTCTTTATGGCACTCACTTTGGCAATTGTATCATTCTCTTGTACTGGACCCATTTTAGGTTCTCTATTGGCAGGTTCTTTGTCTTCCGATGGTGGTGCGATGCAACTCTCTGCTGGAATGGGTGGATTTGGATTAGCATTGGCCTTACCTTTCGCCTTGTTCGCATTGTTCCCAGGCTGGTTAAATTCCTTACCGAAATCGGGAGGTTGGTTGAATGCTACCAAAGTTGTTCTAGGATTCTTAGAATTGGCTTTTGCCTTTAAATTTCTATCCAATGCAGACTTGGTAGTGCATTGGGGGCTCTTAAAAAGAGAAGTATTCATAGGAATATGGATCATCACATTCATTGGGTTGGCGCTGTACCTATTTAAGCGTATCAAATTCCCGCACGATGGACCAGACAAGAAGTTATCATTTTCAAGAATTTCCTTTGGAGTTTTGGTTGTTGCCTTTGTCATTTATTTGATTCCAGGAACCTTCAAAACGCCTACGTGGCAATTGAACTTATTAAGCGGAATTGCTCCACCAGAATTCTACAGTGTCTATCCAAAAGAAAATGAATGTCCACTTGGTTTGGATTGTTACAAAGACTTTGAGACTGGACTGGCTATTGCCAAACAAGAAAACAAACCTATTCTGTTAGACTTCACAGGATGGGCATGTGCAAACTGTAGAAGAGTAGAAGAGAAAGTTTGGAGTGACCCGACCATTTTTAAAACAATACAAGAAGACTACGTGCTCATTTCTCTATATGTTGATGATCGAAAAGAGTTGCCGAAAGAACAACAATTTACCTTTCTAAAAGAGAATGGTAAAACCAAAAGCATCAAGACTATTGGAAATAAATGGGCAACTTTTCAAGCAATTAACTTCCAAGTAACCGCACAACCTTATTATGTTTTAATGAGTCCTGATTTCTCCATATTGAATCGAGAAGAAGACTATAAGAACGCAACGAAAGACTCTTACTTAAATTGGTTAAAACAAGGCAAGATTCAATTCGAAAATGAAAAATAATCGCAAAGAAATCATACGAATTGGCCTTCCTTGGGGAATTGGCATGTTCATCATCATGACCATCATCTTTCCTTTGATGAACCACGAACCTATCACCGTTAAGAAAGTACTCATTGCTTTTCCTCTCTGGATGTTAGGTGGATGGCTTTTTGGATACGCCATGACCCGCTGGCTACCTAAAAACAAATAAAAAACCTTTTGCAACTAACATACAAAAGGTATTTAAATTTGTTCTTTATCAGTATTAAACTGGCATTGGTGGATATACCGGATACGTTGGTGGATAATGATTCGTATTGGTTGTAGAAGAATCACCTCCAAAAATACTTAATTGTTCCGATCTACTTAACACCTCTCCAATGTTTTGAATTTCTTTTTCCATAAATTGTTGTTTTAGTTTTTATACCATTCTAGGTTAAATTTAATCAAAACCTAGTATTTCAACAAATTACATTGATTCGTATTCATGCATACATAAGTATGTTGTGCAAGAACAAATATTCACAAGAACATTTACAACGTTTTCGTAAATAATTCACTGAAAACGAGCGACAAAGTCAATCGTTTTGTAATTTCATTCTTCAAATATTTTGATATGTCTACACAGTCGAAACTGACAAGATTTAATGAGAATGTAATGTCTAAGTATCAGATATACAAAAGTATATTGATGGCATTACCGTATGATACGACGAGTAATACAGGGGTTCTTTTACCTCTATTTCACCAAGTATGTGAAAATGGATTTGCTGATGGGAAAAACCCAACAGAGATTGTTGATGAGTTCTTTCTTCGCTATCAAGACAATCCCACGGATCAAGAAAAAATCAATTTGTTGTTCCGTTTCATTCAATATATAGAGCGACAAGTGGTTCTGTTTGATGCCATCGAAGATGCTGCATTTCCCATCATTAATAACATGGATGGAATTGGGACATTACGAAGTTCTAAAGAGAATGCTTTCTCTAATGGTAAGAAAGAAGAACTTCGACAGTATTTGAAGGAATTCAAAGTGCGTATTGTGCTGACAGCACATCCAACGCAATTTTACCCAGGAAATGTTCTTGGAATCATTACTGACTTGGACAATGCCATTCAGCGAGACGACTTAATTATGATTAAGAAGTTGTTGGCGCAGTTGGGAAAAACACCTTTCTTCAAGAAAGTCAAACCAACACCCTATGACGAAGCCGTTAGTTTAATTTGGTATTTGGAACATGTATTTTATGATTCAGTAAGTAAGATTTATAACTATGTTCAGCAAAACATTTATGAGGGTGATATTTTAGACAATGAGATTGTGGATCTTGGATTTTGGCCTGGAGGAGACCGTGATGGAAACCCATTTGTAACCACTGAAATCACCTTAAAAGTTGCCGAAAGATTGCGTCAAACCATCTTACGCAAATACTATCGTGATGTACGTAAGTTGAAAAGAAGACTTACCTTCAAAGGAGTTGAAGAACGTTTGAATCAAGTTGAAAATAGACTTTACAAACACGTCACCAAAAGTTATAAAGTGGTCAACTTCTCTCAGAAGATTTTGCTAGAAAATCTTAGAGAAATCCGAGAAATATTGATTCGCGATCACAAGTCGTTGTTCTTAGAAGAACTGGATGATCTGATCCACAAAGTGTCCATTTTTGGATTCCATTTCGCCACATTAGACATCCGTCAAGATAGCCGTGTACATCACGCAGCATTTACCAACATGGTAAAAGAGTTGCTGGATTCAGGAGACACGACCTTTCCAGCAAACTATTTAGAACTTTCGGCAAAAGAGCAGATTGATGTATTATCGAAACTAAAAGGAGATATTGACATTAGTATCTTCTCCGATGAAATGCTGGTCAAAACCTTGGGCTCTATTCAAGCGATTAAGGAGATTCAATATAGAAATGGAAAGCGAGGAGCCAACAGATACATTATTAGCAACAATCAAACGGCATTAAATGTGATGCAAACCTTTGCGATGTTGAATTTGTCTGGTTTTGGCGAAAAATTACCTGTAGATGTAATCCCCTTATTTGAAACGGTAGACGATCTCCAGAACTCGAAAGAGGTGATGAGAACACTGTATTCTAACAAAGCATATAGAGCGCATGTAAAATATAGAAAAGACAAACAAACCATCATGCTTGGTTTCTCAGATGGAACCAAAGATGGTGGATATTTAATGGCCAACTGGTCTATTTTCAAAGCGAAGGAAGCATTGACAGAAATTTCAAGAGAGTTCGGAATTGAAGTAATTTTCTTTGATGGACGTGGTGGACCACCAGCACGTGGAGGAGGAAAGACGAGTCAGTTTTACGCTTCTTTAGGTCCTACCATCGAAGACAAAGAGATTCAGTTAACCATTCAAGGACAGACCATCAGTTCTAACTTTGGAACCTTAAATTCTGCCCAATACAACTTGGAACAATTGCTAAGTTCGGGTATCAAAAACGAAGTGTTCAAGAAAGACGTGATGAGTGCAGAACATCGCATTATCATGAATGATTTGGCCGATACCAGTTATCAAGAATATGTAGATTTTAAAGGTCACCCTAAGTTCTTGCCATACCTTGAGAAAATGAGTACGTTGCAGTATTATGCAAAGACCAATATTGGGAGTCGACCGAGCAAGCGTTCAAAATCAGACACATTGAATTTCTCTGATTTAAGAGCCATTCCATTTGTTGGAAGTTGGAGTCAGTTAAAACAAAACGTACCTGGTTTCTTTGGCGTAGGAACTGCCTTAAAGAAATACGAAGATGCAGGTGAATTCGATAAGGTTCAAGACTTTTACAATCACTCTGATTTCTTCAAAGCCCTGTTGGAAAACAGTGTGATGAGTTTGACAAAATCCTTCTTTGCGTTAACGGCGTATATGGCAGACGATCCTGAGTTTGGGGAGTTTTGGAAACTCATTCATGAAGAGTACAAAACCACCAAGAGGTTGTTGCTTAAAATTACCGGACACAAAGAATTGATGGAAAACTATCCTGATGGAAAAGCATCTATTGAAGTTCGTGAAGACATTGTATTGCCATTGTTAACCATTCAGCAATTTGCTCTGCGCAGAATTCAAGAGTTGTTGCGAAGCGATGATTTTGATCAAAAGGAGTTAGAGGTCTATCAAAAAATGGTGACACGTTCACTGTTTGGAAATATCAATGCCAGTAGAAATTCGGCATAAAAAAAAGCTCACAGTACTGAAATAAATTCAGTACCCGCGCGAGCCTTATTTCCTTGGTTTGGGATCATAGCAATTTCCCTACAACGACTGGTTGATACGATAACGTATTGTATGAATAACGTTCAAATGTTAAAAAAAGTATAGCTGCATCATAACAAACGAAGCTCACCTTTTCAGGTGAGCTTCTTCGTTTCATGTTATGGTTCTTTTTCATAGCATTTTCCCCTTGAAACGACACGAACGATCTCAAAAAGTCCCGATCAACTAAACTAAACTATACAAATGAGAAACAATGTTGAAGAGATCGTTCATTAGGTAGTTCAAAGGTGGTAGAATAGTTACCCAAAAAATTTAAATTTTTTTCTGAAAATTAAAATCACTGCTACGGCAAGCAGTCCAATAATCAAATAAACCAGATGATTTGATGGCAAATCAATATTTCCAGCATCGCCAATTAAGATAAAAGACGACCAATAGTAAGGAGATTGTTCAGATAATGAGTGACTAGTTAGATAGCTTCTCTTCGCTTTGTTCAAAGCTTCCGATTTCGTCTGACCAGATTTCAAATTCTTATAGAAGTTAGTCATGATTTCAGAAGTAGACTTATCATTTACTTTCCATAAAGATGAAACCACGGATTTTGAGCCAGAATAGAAAAAACCTCTTGCCAAGCTCAAAACTCCCTCTCCTCTGGCCAATTCTCCTAAGGAAGTATTACAACCACTCAATGTCACCAAATCAGCATTGTTTTTATACGTGTATAACTCATGTAGTTCAAGTTTCTCATCTGAAAAAGCAATCCATGGGTTTTTCCCTACATCTGCATGAGTTGCCAAATGAATGATTTTGGCATTGGAACTATTTTTCAGAAAGTCTTCCTTGGTCGCAGTATCCTGAAGTTTTGCTATTCCTTCAAATTGATCGTTAATATTCAACACTTCCTCTTTTGAATTTTTGATACTTGACAGGGAGTGCTCTTCAAAACTACTCGGAGAATAACCAATGAATGTTTGCTTTGCATTTCTATTTACTTTCTCGTTGTGTTTGAGAAAAGAATAAGAATATGAGTAATGAACATCACCATTTAGTATCAAATATTCATTGCTAGCTTTCTTGGTAATCAAGGATTCAAAAGGCATATTTTGTAAGTCACCATCAGGTATAATGGTGAGATTTTTCCCTCGAACTAGGTCTCTTACTTCTTCATTAGGGAGCAATAAAGTGTATAGTTCATATGCAACTTTCTGAAAGGAATCTCGATCCTCTTGAGTTCTAAAAGGTTGAGAAATAAATTCTCTATAGAGATTGAGTTTTTCTCTGAGTTCTTTTACATTTCTAATCTCAAAAGTTTGAGCTTTATCTTCGGTGGCTACTAACCCAATGATTAATTCTGTATCTCGATCAAAATCATTCCAGATATAAGACAAGACAGCACCTTCATCTCCAAGCTCTTGTTGAACCTCATCAAGAGAAATTTGATCTACCTCAATTTTTCTTGCAAAATATTTTGGGTAGACCGTTTTTAAAGAGTCTACATATCTTTCATGAGTTTGTTTTGCAACGAACAAAGAATCTTGCAATACGACATCCCCTTCATTCTGAGATGATTTGTTCTCTAACTCATAAATCTGTTTTTGAAAGGCAGTTTCTTGCTCAGCAACATGTCGCGGTAAATTGGCAAACTCTGTATTCTTTAAGACACTCTCACTTAGCAGTAGAGCCTTATTCTTTTCCATGAAGGAGAAAGCTAGGTTTGGGTCTTCTAATAAGTGTGAAGCATAGGATGCATATAAGTAGGCTTGAGAGGCTTCTCTTCTCCAAATCATTTGAGTACTGCTTTCAGATGTACGATTTAAAAGTAAGCTCAAACAGTACTCTGATCTCTCAATATTCATTAGGACATCTTTTAAATAGTCTCTATTATTGTCTCTTAGATTAAGTTTTAAAAATATCTCGGCTTTTTTCTTAAAGCAATATAACACGTAGTTTAAAAGAATGGATTGACTAATTTGATAATTAGAAGGTAATTTATCAATATCTGTTTTAGTTATAATTTCTAAAGATTTGTGGATACTTTTTAATGCATTATCTAGCTCATTCTCTCTAATTTGGTATTCTGTCAAGTTATCGTATAAACGAGCCTTTATTTCGGGATAATTAGCATATCTCAGTCCTTGCTTAACATAAAAAGCACTACTATCATTTTTGAAGAGATTAAAAATATTTGCTAAATTGTTATTTGCTACCACAATAGTGGTTGTATCGTTTATTGATAAACCTCTCTTCAAATTAGCTCGGAAATATTTTAAAGCTTCATCGAAATCTAATCTTGATTCTAGGCTATAATACATAGCATAGGTATTTGAGACTGCTAAAGTGATCGATTCTTTTATTTCCTCTGTTTTTACGATATAATCAAGTTCTTTAAGAACTCTATAAGCTGCATCTAAGTGATGATCCTCTTCAAGAGTATATAATGTTAGTATTTTGCCAATTGAGTGACTAGCTAATTTATTGTAATCTTTTTCTTCTTTAAAAATTTCAAGCCCCTTATTATAATATTCAATTGCCTTTATAAGATTTCCCATGAAATTATAATTCGCTGCGATTTCAGCATATGCTTGGCCTGTGCGAATTTTAATGTTATTTTCATCGATAACTTTATTATAGTATTCAATAGCTTGGTCATATTCAAAATTATCAGAGTAATGTCTTCCAGCTACATATAAGGCATTTGTATATTTTTTCGAAATGACTTTATTTTCTTCAAAATTCTTTACTTCTAGCAAAACATATACTAATGCTTCTGAAAACTTCCTCTTTCTAGCCAAAAAAATAGAATAGCGATGAGCAATTTCACGATAAGAGTATAAATCTTTTTGACTTAAAGACAAAGCCATTAGACTATCTACTACATGATTAGAAATAACGTTATTGTTAGTCTTTAAAACCTTCTGATACTCTGAATAAATATTTTGTGCATCGACTCTAAAGAAGAAAAATAGAATCGATGCAAAAATTAACAATTTATATAGTTTATTCAATCTATAAAGCATGGTTTAAAGTATTCATGAACAGCTTGCTCCATAATAAATTATAAAATTCCTCGTTTTAATTATACCTGTTGGATCTGGATAATCATCAGATGGTTTTGTTCCTGCAGCAGTTGTTGATGCTGGTACTACAATTATATTACTACTCATCGATAAAAGACTATTGAAACTGATGTAATCAACTTCCCAAAACTCTTCATTAGGGCTAGAACATGACTGAAAATTTACTAATCCCAATCCTAATTGTTCGAACTGAAAACGAATGTCATTTCTTTGTAACTGATTAAGAAATGGATTAAAGACGACGCGTAAAGAAACAGTTTGACTAACACTATTGAGATTCGAATTTCGGTTGGTGTCATAAGTTTTACTATTTACAATTTCGAATTCAGTAAATTCATCACTTGTTTGATAACCCATAACAATTAGGCTTAGGAATAGAATCCCAATAATAGTTTTAATTTTTTTCATAATAAATATTTTAAAGTTCACTTACTAGTGTCCTTTAGATGCATATGTTACCCAAGAGCCCCTAAATTAATTTTTTTACTCAGAAAACTCAGAAAATCAATCAAAAGTTTATTTTTGTCTAGCTTCAGGCTATATTGTTATGAGTGAAACCCAACGCTTTTTAAACGCTCTGGTTCAAGGTGACTCCAAATCCATACGAGTCATTTACGATACTTGCTTTCCGTTTGTTCGATCTTTTGTTTTAAAAAATTCGGGCAAAACAGAAGATGCAGAAGACATTTTTCAAAAGGCCCTGCTTCAAATCACCCTTCGCTATCAAAAGGAGCAATTTGAAATTAAAACCACCTTTGAAGCCTATTTGTATACCGTGTGTAAAAATCTTTGGAGACGAGAGTTAAATAAACACAAAAGTAGGGTAACAAATGATGGTGTTGTGGAACTTATAACTGAAGAAAAAGATCAAGCTATGGCCATCGTGGAACAAAAACGTCAAGAACTATTCACTGAAAAGTTACAAGCTATTTCAGAGAATTGTAAAAAAATATTGACCTTATTCTTTGCGAAAGTTCCTTATGCCGAAATTGCAGAAGAACATGGTTACAGCTCTGAAACCGTTGTAAGACAACGTGTTTTTAAATGCAAAAACAAACTCATAGAGTTGATTAAAAAAGATCCTCGATATCAATCTTTGACAGAAGTATGAAATTAGAAGACGACATACTCATAGAGCACTTTTTAAGAGATGCCTTGTCTGAAGAAGACAGAGCATCGTTCTTGGAGCGACTCAATATGGATTCAGGTTTCAGAGAACACTTTGAATTGGAAAAACAATTGTTTGAGTCTTTGGATGAAACTTCTTGGAACTTCTCAGCCGATAAAAACTCCAATGAAGTCAAAGAATATGAAGCCTTGTTGAAAAGTGATGAAACTTTAAAGATCAAAAAAGCCATTCAAGAGGCACAGAAGAGTTATCAAAACGCTCAGAAACCCACAAAAAATTGGTTCTTATATGTTGTAGCCGCTGTGGTGATTGTTTTCTTTAGCACACTCATTTTTGACACCAAATCCCCAACCCATGATGACTTGTTTGCTTCATATCTTCAGAAAACAGACTTAATGTCTTTGGTAGATCGTGGTGAATACGACAGTATTTTTTCTATGGCGCAATCTTCATTTGACAATCAGGAATACAACAAAGTAGTCAACTCATTGTCTCAATTGGTTGATTCCATCAATAATGGAAACGCTTACCTCTACCTCGCCATCTCACAGATAAAATTGGAAAACTATTCTGGTGCAGAAGAAACGCTGGACAAACTCATCTCAAGTGACCTTCTAGATAGTCAAAAAGGGTATTGGTACAAAAGCTTGCTGTATCTGAAATCCAATCAATTGGAAAAAACCAAAACAGAACTACAACGCATTGTTGATAGTTCATTCTATAAATTCAATGAAGCAAAAGAACTCCTAAAAGAGCTCAAATAGGTTTTTCCCTCTTCAATTTTTAGCGATACACCTCTTTCATTTCTAGCTTTACAGCTGATTCAATTTTAGCGATATACCTCATTTGTTTTCAGGGAAATGACTCGTGTTCTTTGTGATGGTTGATGATAATTTTACCCCAACTCAAAAATAAATTACTCAACAATTAAAACACGAATTATGACAGTATTCAAAACAACCTATGCAGAAATATTTCTTGCATCAATGATTCTTGCTGCCTGCAGCAATTATGTTCAAGACCCAAAAGACGCAAATCCTCCAACCCTTGAAATTGGAATTCCCGTAGATCAAAATACCTTAGAGATCAGCAAAAAAGAATGGGGACTTCGTCAAGATTATGTGAGGCTCAAAGGAAAACCTGACACCATTGTAAATACGAATTTTAGACAGTATGAATTCTATGTAAGCGCCCAAGACAAAGGTGGACTTACCAATGTGAGCATAGAAGTATGCCCGAAAGACGCTTTGGTATCAGGATCTTTAAAGGATTTAAATGTGACACTGGACCCATCGAAAACAGGATCATACATAAGGTCTGGTAAACTACGAGTTCTAAAACTCAATGAAAAGGTAAGCATCACAGCCACAGCCACTGGGACTGGTAAAAACGGTCTACAGAAACATACTACTAGTATGTATATTTATGCCAATCCCGGTTTAAGAGTGAACAGTGGTGGAATAAAGCACCCTGATTTGTGTCAATCAACGAATTCAAATTCTAAAAAAGAAGTAGAAATCTCATTAAACCGTTTCAATTCAACCACTTTTAATCAGACCTATTGTGGTTGTGTTTATCAAACTGGGACAAATACGAGTGTCTGTAAGCCATTTCAAGTGGGCAATCAAAGTATCAATTGCAACAACACTAATACGTTGTCCTTACCTGCCAATACGCAAGCAAAATGGGTAGAAAACAAAAGTTCTCTGAACATTGGAGTTTTCGCACCCAATGGGAAATACCTATTTATTCCTTCAAAGCAAAGGGTAAATTATTATGGACCTATTTATGGAACTTGGTATTCTAATTTCACTCAAACAGTGGGAGCACCAGGTGTGAATCTTCTTATTGGATATTAAGAGTATAAAACTCAAATATTAAAATCATTTGTTTCTAAGAAGCAAATGATTTTTTTATCTTTAAGCTGCTAAGAAAAAGAAATTGTTATGCTCACTAAAATTTACGGTAGTGCCATCTTTGGCATTGAAGCTACCATTATTACCATTGAAGTTAATGTTGATACAGGAATTGGCTACCACTTGGTTGGTTTGCCGGACAACGCAGTTCGGGAGAGCTCCTTTCGAATCTCTGCTGCTCTAAAAAATAACGGTTATAAACTTCCCGGAAAAAAGATCACCATCAATATGGCTCCTGCCGATATGCGCAAAGAAGGAGCCGCCTATGACTTGACACTTGCCGTCGGAATTCTTTCGGCTTCAGGTCAAATTCAAGTGGAAGAAATCAATGAATATGTAATCATGGGTGAGGTTTCTCTGGATGGAAGTTTGAAACCTATCAAAGGTGCATTACCCATAGCGATCAAAGCAAAAGAGGAAGGTTTTAAATACTTGATCATCCCAAATCAAAATGCTCAAGAAGCGGCCATTGTTGAAGGAATCAGCGTATTAGGCGTTGATCACATACTGGAAGTCATTCATCATTTAGAAGGAACACAAACTATTGCACCTGTAGAAGTGGTTCAACAATCAATTTCGACAGAAAACTCATTGGCTGAACATGATTTTTCAGATGTCAAATGTCAAGAATCGATTAAAAGATGTATGGAGATTGCTGCTGCAGGCGGATCGGCGATCGAAGGCGCGAACTAATTCTCGTAGCTAGCATCATGATGACGATCATCCTGGACGCTCAGAGCTTTTTCAGGCCTGAAGCGGAAAAGTCAGAGCTCTCGCTCGCCCCTCCGTGGCTTTCCCCCCCCCCCCCCCCCCCCCCCCCCCCCCCCCCCCCCCCCCCCCCCCCCCC